>JALHJD010000243.1 GCA_022837185.1 Desulfobacteraceae bacterium | reverse complement strand
TACGTTTTCCGGCCAGCAGGTCCGCGCCGCAGCCGGCAATTCCCCTGCCGACCCAGACCAGGAAGAGCAGCATCGCCGGCAGGCCAAGCTCGATGGCAAGTTCGACGTATTCGTTGTGGGCCCGGTCGAACCAGACCGTTGCCGGCACGTTCCGCAGGTACACGGGGGAAAGCAGTTCGTATCCGCCCATGCCGATGCCGGTCAGCAGATGATCCCCGAGCATGGCTGTACTCCCCAGCCAGATGCCGGACCGGGCCAGGGCGCTGTCGTATATGTAGGTAAAGCGTTCGATGACGCCCTGGAAGCCGATCATCCCGCCGTAGAAGACGACGAACAGCAGCAACACCCCGCCGACCAGCCCTTTGCGCCGCCGGGAAAAGGGCAGCAGGTAGAGGAAAAGGGCGGCAATGAGCAGCATGACAATGATGCCGCCCCGGGACCGGGAAAAAACCAGGGCCAGGATCATCAGCCCCGCGCTCCAGAAAGGAACCATCGCCTTCTGGAACAGGAAGGAAACCCTGTCAACCCTGGAAAGAGCGCCCTTCCTGGCACGCAGCAGCTCAAGTTTTCCCAGGGCCGGCCCGTACAGCGCCAGGCCCAGGGCAAGGGACATGGGCCAGCACAGGTTCAGCAGGGCGGCGTACTGGTTGCGATAGATGATCGTTCCCCGGGCCGAGCCCTCGGCGCCGACGGAGCCGGGCAGCCACAGGACCCCCAGCTCCGGGTTGGTCGCCTGCAGGAGGCCGTACGCCGCCTCGAAAAAGCCGACCAGGGTGATGAGCCAGAGGGTTGCGCGCACCGTTGCCGCGGACCCCAGGACGGACCGGGCCGCATGGAAAAAAAGCAGGAGCGCCAGGCCGTATACCCCGTAAAACATGGCTCCGGGGGCGTAGTAGCTGAGCGAGGTCACCACGTTCTCCAGTTCCGCGTAGCGCACCGCGCCGTCCAGGTATGCGGCCCGCACGGGCGACAGCACCCCGACCAGGAAAGGAGGAAGGGACACGGCCGAGAGCAGAATGAACAGGATTATCAGCAGGGGCGCCAGCCGGTTGAAGGTCAGCAGCCCCTGGACCCGGCCCTGGCAGTTGACGGCCAGCAGGGCGCCGCCGGCCAGCAGCAGCAGGAAGGAGTACAGGGCATGGATCAGGGGATGCCGGGCCCCGAACAGGAGCGGCACCGTCGCCAGAACGAAAAAAAAGGCGATGCGAAACGGTCTTTCCAGGCGCATGAATCAGCTTACTCGACGGGCTGCGGCTTGGCGGCCGGGGCCCGGTACTGGACCGGGTTGCGGTACTGGACGCCGGTGCCCATGAAACCGATGCTGAAGCCCACCCCACTGTAGAAGGAGCGCAGGCCGCTGGCCTCGGCAAAGATCACGTCGCCGTTTTTGAGCAGCAGCTGCCGCCAGGGCCCGGTCTCGATGTCGGCGTTCTTCTCCTTCTTCATGGCCAGGATCTCCGCCATGGAGAGCTGGATGATCTGCCGTTTGCCCCCCTTGTCCTTGCGGATCAGCTTGATATCGTCTTCATCGGCATACTGGGCCAGTCCTCCGGCCGCGGCAATGGCCTCGTCAATGGTCAGGCTGCCGTCGATCCTGACCGGCCCGGGCTGCCAGACGGCCCCTTCCACCTGGACGATGTCGCTCTGGGGCACGAAGATGACGTCCCCGCCCCGGATGTACATGTTCGTTTCCACCCGGCCTTCTTCCAGCAGCTTCTCCATGTCGACCAGGAAGACTTCATTGCCCTCCCCGTCCCGTCTGTGCCGGGTCACATAGACGGTATCCCCGGCCGCCCTGGTCAGCCCGCCGGCCATGGAAAGCACCTCGAGCAGCCGCTTGGTCACCTTGGTCTCGTAGGTCCCCGGCTTGGCCACGGCCCCGACCAGGGTTATCTGCTGGCTGACCCGCTCCTTGACGAAAAGGGTGACATTGGCGGCATGCATGTAGTCCTTGACCAGGGCCTGTTCGATCTTTTCCTCGGCCTCCATGGCGGTCAGCCCCTGGAGGTGGATCTGGCCGAGCAGGGGCATGGTGATGACCCCGCGGGAACTGATCCGCGACTCGGTATTCAGTTCATTGGCTTCAAAGACCGTGACGCTGATCAGGTCTCCCGCGCCCAGTACATAATCGGTGATGTCATCGTTGAGGGGGGCGGGCTGGGCCTGGGCGAACATCCCCGCCGCCATTTCGGCGTGGTCGGATTGGTCGGCAGCGGCAAAGCCGTGGTCGAAATCCTCCAGGGATACATTGGGCTGCAACTGCTGCCGGGCGCAGCCGGCACCCAGAATGACGATCAGCACGAACAAAGCTAATTTTCCGTACATTTTTCGATACCTCAATCACCAAAACAAGAAAAGACGGAACAATTCGAGTTCCGTCTTCCGACAAGGTACTTCAACAGGGAAAAGAACGATCAGGTGTTGTTGCGTTCACTCCGGGGACTAAACTGTCAAAGGACTGCTGCTCAAGAAAACCATGAAGATGCATCAGGGAATTGCCGGTGCTCGCGGGGCTTGCCCCCACCGGCGAAGCTCTTTTTCTGCACCAACAAGCCTTCAGGCTTCAAACTCCAAACTGGTCCGACTGCAAACTGATGGCTGCCAACTTTTACTGTTTACTGATTGGGACTTACCGGGTGCGGATTGCTGCTGGTCTCCAGGAAGGTCTCGGAAGCTACCCAGGCGCCCGCCGCCGCTCCGACGGCGATGACCGTGATCTGCTGGCCCCTGCTCATGGATGACCAGGGGGGGATGAGTCCCGACTTGGGCGACTTGGCTTCCTTTTCCCCGCCGGAGGTGGCTATGCTCGGCACATCCGCCTGGGCCAGCTTGATGGACTGGCCGGCCTGCACGGTTTCCCTGCCGTTTTCGGTGCTGACAATCATGCTCCCCCGCTCCATGCCGATTTCGGCTGCTGTTTCGGTCACATCAAAAAAACCCTTGACCGATCTGTCGTTCGAGGCGGGAACGAGAAACCCTTCCGTCTGCAGGTGGCGGCCGTCAGGAATATAAAAGGCGAAGGTCTGACCGGGATCGGCCAGAACGAAAGCGACCCTGCCCTGTCCCACATAGAGATTGACCATGCCGTCGCTTTCCTTGACCGCGAACCTGGTTCCGCCCATGGCCACCAGCGAAATACCCTGCATCTTGACCATGCAGGCGCCCTCGCAGGCCATCAGGGCGTTTTCGTCCAGGACGGTCTGCTCGGTGAATTTCGTCACCGCGCCGTTTTTCAGGAGCGCGACCGAGCCATCGGGGATGATCCGTCCCTTGGTGGCCGCACCGGCGGCCGTTGCCGCCAGGACGGCACAACAGACAATAAGTATGGATCGAACTGCATGAATATGCATTGTGAATCTCCCAGTGGGACAAACGGAATGAACTTTTTGGACTTTGTATACTAATAGCATATTAAAAACAAAACTCAAGCGCTTATTCCGTTTTTTGCCAAGCGGCCATAATCATACAAGCAGTAACCATGCCAGAACGCAGATTCCTCCGGATTTATTCTTCCACAATCATATCAATCTGTTACCGTGCCAGGCAATTTGGCAGGCCTGTTCCTGTCCGCAATGCTGTGCACACAAAAGTATACAATATCCCACAAAGTTTACAGTTTATCCGCAGATTCCACAGATTTCGCAGATTGGTTATATTATCCGCAGATTACACAGATTTCGCAGATGGTTGTTGTGGTTGGATATCAGACTACCGTTAGTAGTAAACGATACCCCCCTCAGCCCCTCCCAACCCCCAAAAAAAAACCAAAAAAAATCTGAGTAATCTGTGTAATCTGCGGATAAATAAATCCGAGTAATCAGCGGATATTATCCACAGATTACACAGATTCCGCAGATGGTTGTTGTGGTTGGATATCAAAAACCGTTAGAGTAGTGTCCATCCGGAAACCCCAGTTTTGAGATGACAAGGGGTGCTCGTAGCTGGAGGCGCACGTGATTTCCGCTACCCGGTAAAGTGATTTTAATGTTT
>JALHJD010000242.1 GCA_022837185.1 Desulfobacteraceae bacterium | reverse complement strand
GATGATTACGGCCATCATCCCACCGAGATCAGGGCGACCCTGGACGCGGTCAGGGAAGGATGGCCGGAAAGGCGGCTGGTGGTAGCGTTTCAGCCGCACCGCTATACCCGGACCAGGGCCCTGTTTGACGAATTCAAAACGGCGTTCCACCGGGCTGATCTGCTCGTTCTCACCGATATTTACGCCGCCAGCGAACAGCCCCTGGAAGGAGTGAACACCGCGGCCCTGTCGGAGGCGGTCAAACTGCATGGGCAGCGGGACGTCCTCTATCTGCCTGACCTGGAAAAGCTGCCCCTGGAGCTGCTCAATCTGGTGCGCCCGGGAGACCTGCTGCTGACCCTCGGGGCCGGCAACATCGTCCAGACGGGAGAGGAGCTGCTGAATCTTTTGGGCGCCGGCCCGGGTGCGGACACCGCCTCCGCGGCTGCTCCCGGAGAGCCTATTGCTGGGGGGATACAGGGATGATGGAACTGCGGCAGGCCTTGTCAGGCTTCTGGACCGGCACACTCAGCTGGGATTTTTCCATGGCCGATTACTGCACCTTGAAGGCGGGCGGCAAGGCCGCAGCACTGGTGGTGGCGACCTCCAGGCCGGAATTGGCGGGTTTGATCGTCGGACTGGAGGAAAACTCCATTCGCTGGAGGGTTATCGGGCGGGGCAGCAATATCCTGGTCCCGGCCGGAGGCTATGACGGGGTGCTGATTATCCTGGGAGGCGATTTCTGTGCCATCGCAGGCGATCCCGGACTCTCCGGGGATGACGGCAGGCAGACGGTCCGGGTCGGCGCCGGCTGCCCGGCCGCGAAACTCGTCGGCTGGAGCGTAGTCCATCAGTTGAGCGGTCTCGAGTTCATGGCCGGCATTCCCGGCAGCATCGGCGGGGCCGTGTTCATGAATGCCGGCGCCTGGGGCGGTGAAATCGCCGACGTCGTCGAAGGAGTCTCTTTTGTCGACCGCCGGGGCCGTTTTCATGACGTTGGGCGCGAGGATATCGACTTTTCCTACAGGAGGATGCGGCCCAGGGATCCGGCTCTGGAAGGAGCTGCGATTGTCGGCGCAACCTTTTCCCTGCGGCCCGACAGTCAGCGCCTGATCATTGAACAATGCAGGAGCCATGTAGCCGGGCGGCGCCGGAAGCAACCGCTCAGCGTGGCCTCGGCCGGGTCCTTCTTCAGGAATCCCCCGGGGGATTCGGCCGGGAGGCTCATCGAGGCGGCCGGTCTGAAAGGGCTGCAGAAGGGAGAGGCCATGGTTTCGCCCAAGCACGCCAATTTTATCGTCAATACGGGCCGGGCGTCGGCGGACGATATTGTCGAACTGATGCGGGAGGTGCAGGAAAGGGTATACCGGTTTTCCGGGATCAGGCTGGAACCGGAGGTGCACCTGCTGGAAAAGGGTTAATTCTGCATGAACGCTGATTACATGTACAAACCGCCGGGCATGAAAAAGAGGGGCCGCTTCAGGGCCCTGACGGGCAGACTCGCCGCCTGGAGCGCGGAGAGGCTGCGGCGGACCTTTTCCCGGCGGAAAGGGAAAGGGAGAGGCCCTCTGGCGAGACAACAGCGGTCATGGCAGCTGCAGAAACTGACGCAGAAGTTTGTCCTGGGCCTCCTGGTTCTTGTCCTGCTGTCGTGCGGGGGTTGGCTGTCGTACACCCTGCTGGCCCGGTCGGACATCTTTCAGGCAACCGAGTTGACGGTGCGGGGCAACAGCATGGCCACCAGACAGGAGATCCTGGAAACGGGCGGGCTGAACCTGCGGGTTAATCTGCTGGCCCTCGACACCGGAGCGGTGAAGGACCGGATCATTGAACATCCGTGGATCGATCAGGTGACAATCAAGCGCAGATGGCCGTCGACCCTGGAGGTCACGGTTCACGAGCATAAACCCCTGGCCCTGATCAACCTCAGACATGAGGGCGACAGCCTGCTGTATTACGTGGACCACAGGGGCATCCTCTTCGCTCCCCATTCGCCCTCCATGGATCTGGACTATCCGGTGCTGAGCGGCGAAACCCTCGCCGCGCTCACCCCGGGGACGGACCTGACCGAAGATGCGCTTGGCGTCATGGCGGTCGAACTGCTGAATCTGGCTGCCCAGGGAAATCAGATCCTGCCGCTCCAGGCCGTCTCCGAAGTGCATGTCAGCCGGGAAAAGGGTCTGATCGTCTATCTGGTTGATCATCCCTTTCCCATATACATGGGCAGGGAGCAGATGAGAACCCGTTTTCGCCAGCTGGTCCAGGTCCTGGCCCAGCTCTATCGGCAGGACAAGGTGAAGGAAATCAGGGAAATTCGGATGGATTATGCCGAGAATAAAATATTGGTCGCGAATGCAGGGAAATGAACAACGATACAGAGAACACGGAAGAGATTGAAATTCAGGGGCAGGGCGACCTGGTGGCCGGGCTGGATATCGGCACGACCAAGATCTGCGCCGTGATCGGCGAGGTCTTTGAAAACCAGGTCGACGTCATCGGCGTGGGCACGGCGGCTTCCACCGGTATGAAAAAAGGGGTGGTGGTCAACATCGAGTCAACCGTCACCGCCATTCGCGAGGCGGTCGCCAAGGCCGAGGACATGGCCGGCTGCGACATCGAGTCCGTGTTTGTCGGCATAGCCGGCAATCATATCAAGGGGTTCAACAGCCCCGGCATCATTGCCATCAATAACCAGGAAATCAAGCAGAAGGACATCGAGGCGGTGATCAAGGCCGCCCAGACCGTCAAGATTTCCGACAACCAGCAGATCATCCATGTGCTGCCGCAGGAGTACATGGTCGATGACCATACCGGCATTCAGAATCCCCTCGGGATGACCGGAGTGCGGCTGGTGACCAATGTCCATATCGTCACCGCCGATGTCACGGCCCTGCACAACCTGCTGGTCAGCTGCAACCGGGCCGGGCTCCAGATCTCCGAGATCGTCCTGGAGTCGGTGGCCTCGTCGCGGACGGTTCTCAGCCGCGACGAAATGGAACTGGGCGTCGCCCTGGTTGATATCGGCGGCGGCACCTCCGACCTGGCCATTTTCTGCAACGGCACCATCAAGCATACCTGGGAGCTCGCCCTGGGGGGCAACAGCCTGACCAGCGATCTCTCGGTGGGGCTGCGGACGCCGATGCAGGAGGCGGAAAAGCTCAAATACATGTACGGGTCGGCCCTGTCCTCGATGATCAAGGAGAATTATGTGGTCGAGGTGCCCACGGTCGGCGACCGGAAGCCCCGCAAGGTCTCGCAGCGGGTGATGGTCGAGATCCTCGAGGCCAGGATGGAGGAAATTTTGCAGCTGGTCAACAAGGAGATCTGTTCATCCGGCTACCGCAGCAGGATGAACGCGGGCATCGTCATAACCGGCGGGACTTCCCTGCTGGCCCATACGGTGGAAATGGCGGAACAGATTTTCGATCTGCCGGTCCGCATCGGCTATCCGCGCGGGGTGAGCGGCAGGGTGGAGGAGATTGATTCACCGCGCTGCACGACGGCTGTCGGCCTTCTGCTCTACGGCAGCCAGGCGATCCGTGCCAAAACCAGGGGATCGGCCAGGGTGATGGAAAATCTGCGGAGAATATTCAAGAAACTTGTTTGAAATGCGAAAAATGGTTTTTGGCGGGGTAGGCGATGATGATATAATAATCATCAGACGGAATATGCAAATTATCCGGAGTTTGGGGGTATGTCATGCCGTTCAGAATGGCTGAAGAGGAATCAGTGGCTGTCATTAAGGTCATAGGTGTCGGGGGCAGTGGTGGCAATGCCATCAATACCATGGTGGAACGCCGTCTGCATGGCGTTGAGTTCATCGCGGCCAACACCGATATGCAGGCGCTGGAAAAATCCCGCGCCGATGTGCGTCTACAGCTCGGTCCCGGGATCACCAAGGGCATGGGCGCGGGCGCTGACCCGGAAAAGGGCAGGGACGCCGCCCAGGAAAGCTACGAGGAAATCCGCAAGGTCCTCAAGGGGGCGGACATGGTGTTCATCACCGCCGGCCTCGGCGGCGGGACCGGTA
>JALHJD010000241.1 GCA_022837185.1 Desulfobacteraceae bacterium | reverse complement strand
ACCGGACCATCATAGCCGATCTCGACACCCCGCTGACCATTTTCGCCAAGGTCAACGGCCGGCGCCGCCATGCCTTCCTTTTCGAGAGCATGGAGGGCGGGGAGAAATGGGGGCGCTATTCCTTCATCGGCCTGGATCCCCTGGTTACTTTCGCCAGCAGAGGGGACGCGGTAACCGTTGACGACAGACGAGCCGGAGGCGTCTCCCGGCGCCGGACCGGCGTCAACCCCCTGCACGAGCTGCGGGGCCTCCTGGCTTCGTTCAGGCCGAGCCGGGCCCCGGATCTGCCGCGATTTTACGGCGGCGCGGTCGGCTTCCTCGGCTATGACATGGTCCGCTTCATCGAGGACATTCCCGACGCCAACCGGGGAATCGACCTGCCGGACAGCTCGTTCATGGTCCCCAGGCTGGTGCTGATCCACGATGCGGTGCAGCAGCAGTTGACCGTGGTCTGCAATGTGGTGACCGGGGCCGGCAAACCGGAGGAACTGTACCTGGACGCGGTCCGGCGGATAGACGAGGTGGTCCGGCTTCTCAGGACCCCGTTGTCCCCGGAACAGGCCGGCCCGGCGCGGGCGGCGGAAAACCACCGCTTCACCTCCAACATGGAGCGGCAGGCCTTTGAGGCCATGGTGGAGCGGGCAAAGGAATACATCCTGGCCGGCGATATCATCCAGGTGGTGCTGTCGCAGCGGTTTCATACCCGCACCGGCCTCGACCCCTTTCTCCTCTACCGTTCCCTGCGCCACATCAATCCCAGCCCCTACCTGTTTTTCCTGCGCCTGGACGAGGTGGTCCTCATCGGTTCGTCTCCCGAGATTCTGGTCCGCCTCGAAGACGGGGACATCGAACTGCGCCCCATCGCCGGCACCAGGAAGCGGGGGGCCGACCCGGAAGAGGACGCCGGGCTGGAAGCCGAGCTGCTGGCCGACCCCAAGGAACGGGCCGAGCACCTGATGCTGGTCGATCTGGGCCGCAATGATGTGGGACGGGTGGCGGTCGGCGGTTCGGTCCGCGTCGATGACCTGCTGGTCATTGAACGGTACAGCCATGTCATGCATATCGTCTCCGGGGTCCATGGTCGGCTGGCCCCCGGGCTTGACCAGTTCGACGTCATGGAGGCCTGCTTTCCGGCCGGAACGGTCAGCGGCGCCCCCAAGATCCGGGCCATGGAGATCATCGACGAGCTGGAGCCCGAACGGCGGGGCCCCTATGCCGGGGCTGTCGGCTATTTCGGTTTTTCCGGCAACATGGACTTCTGCATCGCCATCCGCACCTTTGTCATGAAGGGGGAGGACCTCTGGATCCAGGCCGGCGCGGGCATCGTCGCCGATTCCGTCCCGGAACGGGAATACGAGGAGACCATCAGCAAGGCCAGGGGGCTGCGCCGCGCGGTTGAACTGGCGGAAAAGGGGTTGTAGGCCGTGATCGTCATTATCGACAACTATGATTCGTTCACCTTCAACATCGTCCAGACCCTGGCCTCCAGGCCGCCTGGAGACCCCGGGGACTGGCGTGCTCCTGAGATCAGGGTGTTCCGCAACGACAGGATCACCGTGGCCGAAATCGAGGCGATGCACCCCGACCGGCTGCTCATCTCGCCGGGTCCCTGTACGCCCGGGGAAGCCGGCATCTCCATTGAGGCGATCCGCTTCTTCAGCGCCAGGATCCCGGTGCTCGGCGTATGTCTTGGACACCAGGCCGTCGGCGAGGCCTTCGGCGGGCGGGTTGTCCGGGCCGGCAGGGTGATGCACGGCAAGACCAGCCCCATCAGCCACGACAACAAAGGAGTGTTCACCGGCCTGGCCAATCCCTTTGACGGAATGCGGTACCATTCCCTGATGGTGGAGATGGAAACCCTGCCCGACTGCCTGGAGGCCACCGCCTTTACCGACCAGGGGGAACTGATGGGCATCCGTCACCGGGAGCTGCCGGTGGAGGGGGTGCAGTTCCATCCCGAGTCGATCATGACCGGGGTGGGGATGCAGCTCCTGCAGACGTTCATGCGTCCGGACTATCCGGACTTGCTGCGCTGAGTTTCGGGGTGCACGGCTTCGCTGTGAGGATGCAGGTTCGGGCAGCATCATCCCGTGAGCTGAAAGCTCCAAACTTCGAACTGTAAACCTTGAACCGTAAACCTCAACTAACCTGTACAGGGGGAGCTGCATTCGATGATCAGGGAAGCCATTGGCAAAGTCGTTGCGGGAGGGGATCTCTCGGAGTCGGAGATGATCGAGGTCATGCGGGAGATCATGACCGGTCAGGCAACCGACGCCCAGATCAGCGGTTTCATCACCGCCCTGCGGATGAAAGGGGAGACCGTCGACGAGATCGTCGGCGCTGTGCGCGTCATGCGGGAAAAAGCCACTTTTGTCGATGCCGGGGTGGATACCGGCGGCGGCGGCATCCTGATGGATATCGTCGGCACGGGCGGTGACAGTTCCGGCACCTTCAATGTCTCCACCACCACCTCGTTCGTTGTTGCCGGGGCCGGCATCACCGTGGCCAAGCACGGCAACCGGGCCGTTTCCTCCAGGTGCGGCAGCGCCGACGTGCTGGAGGCGCTGGGCGTCGACCTGTCCATGACCCCGGAGCGGGTCGGCGAATGCATCCGCACCGTCGGCATCGGCTTTCTTTTTGCCCCCATGCTGCACGGGGCCATGAAATACGCCATCGGTCCGCGCCGCGAGATCGGCATCAGGACCATTTTCAATATTCTGGGGCCGATGACCAATCCGGCCGGCGCCAATGTTCAGCTCACCGGTGTCTTTGCTCCGGAACTCACCGAAACCGTGGCCCGGGTGCTGCTCCGCCTCGGCATCCGCCGGACCCTGGTGGTCTGGGGAGAGGGCAACATGGACGAGATGACCGTCACCGGCCTTACCCATGTTGCCGACGCCCATGACGGCGACGTCCACGCCTACACCGTGGCCCCGGAAGAGGTGGGGCTGCGGCGGGCAGCCATGGCGGATATAGCCGGCGGATCGATCCCGGCGGAAGCCGCCGCGCAGGTGCGCGACGTTCTGGCCGGCCGGGAGAGCGCCCGGCTGGACATGGTCCTGCTCAACGCCGGCGCGGCGCTGATGGCCGGAGGGAAGGCCGATACCATCAGCGGCGGAGTCGACATGGCGCGCGAGGTGATCGGGTCCGGGGCCGCGCTGGCCAGGCTGGACGCCCTGGTCGATTTCTGCCGGCGGCACCGGTAGGTGGCCCGGATGATTCTCGATACCATAGTCGCCCGCAAGCGGGAAGAGGTCAGCGCCCTGAAGCGGAGAGGGCTCAGGGGACCGGACCGGGCGGTTGCGCCGCCCCGGGGATTCCACCGGGCCCTGATCGGCTGGCCGGGCCTGGCCGTCATAGCCGAGGCCAAAAAGGCCTCTCCCTCCAAAGGGGTCATCCAGCCCGACTTCGACCCGGTGCGCATCGCCCGCAGCTACAAGGCCGGCGGGGCCCAGGCCATGTCGGTGCTCACCGACGTTGATTTCTTCCAGGGCTCCATCGATTATATCCCCCTGGTGCGGGAGGCGGTCGACCTGCCGGTGCTGCGCAAGGATTTCATCATCGATCCCATCCAGATCCGGGAGGCTTCGCTCTACGGGGCCGATGCGGTCCTTCTCATCGCCGCCATCCTTGACGCCGCCCGGCTGCGTGATTTTCGCGGCATTGCCGAGGATCTCAACATGGATATCCTGGTCGAGGTCCATGACGAGCGGGAGCTGGAATCGGCCCTTGAGGCCGGCAGCAGGCTCATCGGCGTCAACAACAGAAACCTCGCCGATTTTACCGTCGACCTGAACACGACCTTCCGCCTGCAGCGCCTGATTCCCGACGACATTCCGGTGGTGAGCGAATCCGGCATCACCGGCCGCGAGGACATGATCCGCCTCCGGGCCGCCGGAATCAAGGCAGTGCTGATCGGGGAGAGCCTGATGCGCAGCGCCGACCGGAGCCGTACCTTGAAGGAGTTCATGACCATTTAGCGCGAAACCATGCAACGAGGAAAAATACGAATCAAAGTCTGCGGCATCACCAGGCTGGAGGATGCCC
>JALHJD010000240.1 GCA_022837185.1 Desulfobacteraceae bacterium | reverse complement strand
CCGATGGATCCCCCGCCGCCGGTAACCAGAACATTTCCGCCGCGCAGATACCCGGCTATGGCCTCGTAGTCAAGGTTGACGGTTTCCCGGCCGAGCAGGTCCTCAACCGTCACGGCGCGAAGCTGAGCGGCGTCAACGGCCATGCCGGACATTTCGAACACCGAGGGCAGGGTCTTGCATTGCACGTGTATCCGGCTACATTCCTCAACCAGCCGCTGCACTATTTTTCTGCCGGCGGACGGCATGGCGAGCACCACCAGTCCCGCATCCATGGCCTGGACGATCTCGGCAAGGTCGCCGGTGCCGCCCACAACCCGGATGCCGTGAATCTCCCGGTTCTGCTTGTGGGGATCGTCATCGACAAAAGCAAGAACCTGGTATTCCGCGCGATGCAGGAGGTCCCGGGCCAGCATCTCTCCCGCCCGCCCGGCCCCGACGATGATGGTCCGCTGTCCTTCCCCGGCCCGCAGGTTGAAACGGTTATCTTTGTACCAGCGGTAGGAAATCCGCGGTACGCTGAGGCCGAACACCATCAGCAGCGGATAAAGGAACAGGACGGAACGCGGCACCCCCTGCAGGCGAAAGAGGACCGCGTCGATGACGACAATGAGCAGGATGCCCAGGCCGACGCCCTTGATGATCCGGACCAGGTCCGGGATGGAGGCAAACCGCCAGAGGGCGCGATACAGGCCGAAAAACCAGAAAATCACGGCCTGCACCGGCACGGCTATGATAATCAGCCGATAAAGAGAAGGCCGGAACATGAGCGGAATGGGGTCCAGGTTGAAACGCAGCCAGTACGCCCCGACCAGGACGACCGGCACCCAGAGCAGATCATGAATGAAGGCGGACCAGCGGTTCAGCAGCAGAAGTTTGATGAATTTTCTGGTCATAGTCCCGTTACCGATGATCAACCCTGCACTTGTCCAAACCGAAAAGATTGTTCAACCTTCTGTTCTTTTCCCATTTTGTTCTCGAACCGGCGCCCCGAAAAATCAGTCATTTGTCCTGCCGGCTCCAGTCAATATACAGAGTATCGCCAAAGGTGCGTATGAAAAAATGAGCAGCAGCGGGCCGTATTCGGGTTGAGATGCCGCCAGCCAGGCCATGGGAAACAGAAACAGCCAGTTTGCTGCCATATATCCGATCGTCACCCTGCCATGCGACCCCGTTCTCCTTGCCAGGATCTGGTAGGCGTGGCTCCGGTGGGCCTGATACACTTTTTCTCCCCGCATCAGCCGCACAACAAGGGTAACGGTTGCATCCACCAGGAACGTTCCGAGCAGAATTCCCCAGCTCCAGAGATTCAAGCCGGTGGAGGAGGCGGTCAGCAGGGCCAGGATGCCGAAGCAGAAGCCGAGAAAACCGCTGCCGGCGTCTCCCATGAAAATTCGCGCCGGAGGCCTGTTCCAGACGAGGAATCCGAGGGCGGCCGCGGCCAGGACCAGGAGCAGGGGAAGAAAATTTTCCGTTTCCCCCATGAACAGAAGAATGATTCCGGCCCCGAGGGCCACCGATACCGCTTCTCCGCCGGCGAGCCCGTCGATGCCGTCCATGAAATTATACAGGTTCAACAGCCAGACTATCCCGACAACCATCAGGATGCGAACGGCAAAAAGAGGAATGAATCCATCCAACTTACCGACCAACTGGTCCAAGGGCAGAAAAAAATACACCGCTGCAAAGGTGCAGGCAAAGTGCAGGACAAGACGCCTGGCAACGGAAAGGCGGAAAAGGTCGTCCGCCAGGCCCGCCGCGGCAATACCGAGCCCGCATGCTCCAAGGCCGAAGACATGGGGAATGGTCATCCCGCCGGTCATGGCCAGATAGCCGCCTCCCATGTACAAACCCAGGAGCAGGGCCGGCCCCCCTCCCCTCGGGGTGGGCAGATTGTGGGAACTGCGCCTGTTGGGTATGTCCAGAAGACCGTAGCGCAGCGCCAGGGCTCTCAGCCCCCATGTCCCCCCGCAGGACAGAAAAAAAACCGCAATGAGCAGGAACAGCAGGTCCAGATCCATGGGTCTCCTGTCGAAAAAAAACGCTTTTTACCGGCCGGAAGAAAAGTTTCCCAGCCTGGGGTGGAAGGGCCGGGGCCGGAATCCCAGATCGGCGGCAGCGGCAGCGTAATCAAAATGCTGGTCGCTGTTCATCCGCACCGCCATTTCCGTGGTCAATTCCCTGCCGGCCGGCAAAAAGCGGGCCAGGCGCACGGCCAGGGCAAAGAGCACCAAAGGGCACCTGATGATCCGGGGCCGCCGGCCGAGCGCCGTGAATATCCGCTCCACCATGGTCCTGTATGATATCACTTCCGCCCCGGAAAGAAGATAGGTGCGCACTTCCCCTTCCGGGATGTCCAGGGCCGCGGCACAGGCTGACGCGACATCGTCGACATGAACGGGCTGGCGCAGCCCGACACCCCCGCCGAAAAGGGGAAAAAAACCGAACCGCTCAATGAACCGGGCAATAACGGCGACATTCTTATCCCTCCCCAGGCCGTAAATCAGAGTGGGCTGGAGAATGACAACCGTCCGGCCCCGGCTTTCGGCCCATTTTCTCACCCTGTCCTCCCCCTCCCGCAGACGAACCGCCACGTCTCGATCCGCGGGCGAACCGGATGCGGTTTTGGTGAAACGGCTGGTGGAACTCAGGGCCACGAGGCGCCTGCAGCCTGAATGTTCAAGAAATTGAAAATGCTCCGGCAATGTCCAGATGGGAGCCAGGCATATCCACTGTTCGATGGGCGCGGCAACCTCCGTTCGTCCGGCCTGCAGGGAAACCGTGCCTCCGCCCCCCTTTCTGGAAAAGGCAATGACTTCATGCCCCCCGTGTTCCAGCAGGGGAACCAGCCGGCCGCCGACAAAACTGGTTGCGCCGATCACGCCCGTTTTCCTGTCAGGCACTTTTCCTTCCTATTGCCGGAAGCCTGTGGACAAAAAGGCGGGCAACCGAAAGGCCGAACCGCAGCCATATCCCCAGCAGAATAAGCCATTGGACGGGTTTCGCGTAATCGGCGGCAAAAAACTTTCTGAAAAACCGGACCATGCCCTTGTGTTTCGACCATTCAACAAAATAGGGGCGGGAAGCGGAACACCCGCCCTTGTCATGACGCAGCCGGGCCGCGGGGACAAACATAACCTTCCACCCCTGCTGCCGGAAGCGCATGCACCAGTCCAAATCTTCGCAATGGAGAAAATATCCCTCGTCCATGGGTCCGACACCGGCAAAGGCCTCCCGGCTTACCATCATGCAGGCCCCGGAAACGCAATCCACTTCCACCGGATTTTCAGGGAGCGGTTCCCTATCCAGCCGGAAATCGGCGAAGACCTTCCGGTTCAGGCCGGCCAACCGCCGAAGGCCGAAAGAATTGACCAGCGACTTCCAGGGGGTCGGGACGCTCCTGCGGCAACCGCGCTGTTCGGAGCCGTCGGGATTCAGGATCAATCCCCCGGCCATTCCCGCCCGGGGATGCGTGCGCAGACAATGAAGCAGGGCGGGAACAGTTGCCGGCTCCACAACGCTGTCGGGGTTGAGATAAAGAAAAAATTCACCCCGGGCAACCGCGCTTCCCTGGTTGCAGGCGGCCGCAAAGCCCAGGTTCCTGGCGTTCCGGATGATATGGAGGTGCTTTCCTCCCGTGTCCGCCGTCCGAATTCCGGCAATACTGTCGTCGCCGGAGGCATTGTCGACCACAATTATTTCAAGATCCTCATCCGTTGCCGCGACCGACCGGACGCACCGGTTCAACGCCCGGCCCGCGTTATAATTGACGATGATCACAGAAACGATGGGAGACACGCTTCACCTTGGATGGATGGGAAAACCGCACGGCAATCGCGGCCATAGGGGACATTTTCGGATCACGAACCGCGTAGCAGCTCCTGGTTGTCCAGGAGCCATTGCTTCGGATTCTGACAGAATTTCTCGTAAAGCGGCAGCACCTCCGCCGTGCCGCCGTCCATGATCAGGCGGCCCTTTTCCAGCCAGACAACCCGGGAGCACAATTCCCGGACCTGCCCCGGATTGTGGGAAACAACGATGACCGTTTTTGTCCGCTCCCGCATGGTTTCCATTCTCTGATTCGCTTTTTTGCGAAA
>JALHJD010000239.1 GCA_022837185.1 Desulfobacteraceae bacterium | reverse complement strand
GGGCCGACGCGGAGTATATCACGACTTACAAGGCGGACGGCCTGATCATCTCCACCCCGACCGGTTCGACCGCGTACAATCTGTCAGCCGGCGGCCCCATCGTCCACGCCGGGCTGGATGCCATCCTGGTTACCCCGATATGCCCGTTCATGCTCGAAAGCCGGCCGGTCCTGCTCTCTCCGCTGACCCGCATCACCGCCCAACTCGCCGATACCGCCAATGATGTCAAGGTCATGGTGGACGGAAGATATTCCTGGGATATGCGGGAAAAGGACTGTCTGATCGTGGAAGCGGCCGACAAGCCGCTGAAGCTTTTCGGCTCCCCGCACAAGGGTTATTTCGCTATCCTGCGCAACAAGCTGAACTGGGGCGGACGGGACAGGGGCTTCCCCCTGCCGGAAACCGCCGCCGTCCTGCCGCGGGACAGGGAAAAATAGATTTTCAGCTCTTCTTCCGCTGCAGTTTGTACTTCTTCATCTTGTACTGCAGGAGGCTCTTGGTAATGCCCAGTTTTTCCGCGGCCCTTGCCTGGACGTAATTCGCCCTTTCCAGCGCCTGGCGCACCAGCTTTTCCTCGATGCCGTTCAGAACATCGGCCAGCGGCAGATTGTCGGGAATGAACTGGTTGATGTCCAGGGTTGAGCTCCATTCCTGCCCGTCCGAAAGCTCCGATGAATCGGGCTGGACGTCTTCGGGTTCTATCCGGTTGTTGTAGCACAGGATGGCAGCCCTTTCGATGGTGTTTTCCAGTTCCCGGACATTCCCCTCCCAGGGCAGGCTGACCAGAAGCCGCAGGGCCTCCGGAGAAATCTCCAGCTCCCTGCCGAGCTGCTTGCTGTTCTTCTCCAGAAAATAGGTCACCAGCATGGGGATGTCGTCCACTCTCTCCCGCAGGGGGGGCAGGTGAATATGGATGACGTTGAGACGGTAATAGAGGTCCTCCCGGAATGCGCCTTTGTCGACTTCATCCCGCAGGTCCTTGTTGGTGGCGGCAATGATGCGGACATCGACATTGAGCGACTGGCTGCCCCCAACCCGCTCAAAACTGCGCTCCTGCAGGACCCGCAGCAGCTTCGCCTGGAGGGCGTGGGGCAGCTCGCCGATCTCGTCGAGGAAGAGGGTGCCGGTATCGGCCAGTTCGAACCTCCCCTTGCGCATGGCGATGGCGTCGGTGAAGGCTCCCCTTTCGTGCCCGAACAACTCGCTTTCCAGCAGGGTCGGGGACAGGGCGGCGCAGTTGACGGAGATGAAGGGAGATTCCTTCCTGGGGCTGAGATTATGGATCGCCCTGGCGACAAGCTCCTTGCCGGTGCCCGATTCGCCGGTAACCAGTACGGAGGAGGGGGCGGGAGCGACCTTTTCGATCAACTGGTAGACGGCCCGCATCCTCTCGTTTTTGCCGACCATGCCGCCGAATCCGGAGCGGGGGGTGACCTCGTCCCGCAGCCGCTTGATTTCACGGACCAGGTTGTAGTGCTCTATGGCCTTGTTGGCGCTCGCCAGCAGGGCCTGGTTGGAAAAGGGCTTGGCGATATAGTTGAAGGCGCCGAGGCGCATGGCCTCCACAGCCATTTCGACCTCGGCGTAGGCGGTGATGAGGATGACGGGCAGCTCGCGGTTTATTTTTTTAATGTTTTCCAAAAACTGGATGCCGTCCATCCCGGGCATTTTTATGTCGGAAATGACCAGATCAAGGTCGGTGCTCTGGACGATGGGAAGGCCCTGGTCGCCGCTGTTCGCGGTATAGACTTCAAAACCTTCGTCCCTGAGGATTTCGGCGAGGACCACCTGATAGTTCGGTTCGTCGTCTACAACGAGTATTGTGTACATGGTACTCCCTGTGCAAATGGTTCTGTATCGGATCGGGGCAGGGGGCCGAATTTTTCCTCCAGGGCGGTGAGGATGGAATCCGGAGGGCAGAATCCGCCCTTTCGGCGGGCCATTGATGCGTAATTCCCGTTGTCCCCGTGATAGTCACTGCCGCCGGTTGCCAGGATTGTATATTTTTTTGCCAGGGAGAGCAATCGTTTCCGCATCGATGCCGGATGGGCGGGGTAGTACGCTTCGATGCCGTCGAGACCCAGTCCGACCAGTTCGGCGACAAGGTGCGGCAGGAAGCGCAGTTCCGGGTCAAGCTGCCCGGGATGCGCCAGAACCGCGATGCCGCCGGCCCGGTGGATGATGTCGAAACTTTCCGCGGCGGTGAATGATGTGCGGCCGGCCCAGGCTGGAGCGCCCTTGCGCAGGTACAGCTTAAATGCCTCGCCCATCGATCCGACGATTCCCTTGTTGAGCAGCAGGGCGGCAATATGGGGCCTGCCGGTTTGTCCGCGGCGGGAGATCGCCTGCAGTTGATCCAGGTCCACGTCGAGTCCGAGGCGCTGCAGTCCGGCGATGATCTTTGCATTGCGTTCGGTTCTTCCCCGCTGCAGGACCTGCAGAAATTCCAGCAGTCCGGGATGGGTATGGTCAATGCCGTAGCCGAGGATGTGCAGGGAACGGTCCCCATGGGTGGCGCTGATCTCGACTCCGGAAAGGACACGCATGTTCTTTTCCCGCCCGTGGTCGAGCAGTTCATCGATGCCTTCCACCGTATCGTGGTCGGTCAGGGCAATAGCCCGGAGACCGTGCTGCACAGCCCGTTCCACCAGGGAGGACGGGGAGAGGGTGCCGTCGGAAAAAATCGAATGAAGGTGAAGGTCAACGCACATGATTCTGCTCCCTTGGGAATCCTTCACTGTACCTGTCGTGATGATAATCCGCAACGGTTAAAGCCTGTTTTCAGGAATAGGTATTCTTGTCATTTAGGTGAAATGCATTACCTTTTTTCAGGAAAGCAACCATGGAGTGCATATGAAAAACGAAATACGACTGGACGAGCACAGAATAGAACGGGAACCGTTTTACCTGGCGCTCGGACAGGAAGTGCGGCTGGCCGAGGCCGCCTACGAAGCCAAACTGCCGCTGCTCCTCAAGGGGCCGACCGGCTGCGGGAAAACCAGGTTCATGCAGTACCTGGCCTGGAAACTTGACCGGCCGCTGATCACGGTCTCCTGCCACGATGACCTGTCCACCGCCGACCTGGTGGGCCGCTACCTCATCCGCGGCGGCGAAGCGGTCTGGACCGACGGGCCGTTGACCTTGGCGGTCCGTGCCGGGGCGATCTGCTACCTTGACGAGATTGTCGAGGCGCGCAAGGACACCACGGTGGTCATACATCCCCTGGCTGATGACCGCCGGGAACTGCCCATCGAAAAGCGCGGTGAGCTGCTGGTTGCTCCCCCCGAATTCATGCTGGGCATTTCCTATAATCCGGGCTACCAGAGCGTGCTCAAGGACCTCAAACCCTCGACCAGGCAACGTTTTGTCGCCTTGTCCTTTGACTATCCCGATCCGCCCCGGGAAGCGGAAATCGTCGTCATGGAGAGCGGGGTGGGTGAGGACCTGGCCCGGTCCCTTGTCAAACTGGCGGGCATGACCCGCGGGCTGAAGGATGCCGGGCTGCCCGAGGGCGCAAGCACCAGGCTCCTCATCCAGGCCGGCAAGTTGATCGGCCAGGGCATTGATGTGCGCACCGCCTGTCATCATGCCGTTACCGAGGCCCTGACCGACGACACAGAACTGCTCCAGGCCATCGACGAGATGGTCAGTTCCGTTTTTTGACCCTGATGAACAGTGATATTCTCAAGGAAACGTTTTATACCCTGGTGGCGCCGGACCTGCCCAATGAGTGGGATGTGGAGGAGGCCGTCGAGCATCTCCGGTTCGCCGATCCGGACCAGTGCCACTCCATCCTCAACCAGGTTCCGGTGATCTGGCCGATCAGCCATTCCCTCTGTTTCGATTACCTGAAAACGGCTGTCAGTGCCCTGGACTGCATTGAACTGGACAGTCTCTCCGAATGGGTCAACAGAACCCTCGATCAGTATGAAAAAAACGGCTTGCGGGCCGCGCAGCGCTTCATGCTCGAGGTGGAAGAGAACTTTCTCTGCCCCATGCGCGGCGAGGCGGGCCTGCGGTTTGAACAGGTCGGGGGGCGGCTGCTGCCGTATCTCCGCGGCCTGAGCGGCAGGAACCTGGACCTTGCCGCAGCGGCGGAAGTGTACACCGACACGGCAACGGTTTTTGTCCCGCCGGAAGTGAACAGCTTTACGGCCGAGTC
>JALHJD010000238.1 GCA_022837185.1 Desulfobacteraceae bacterium | reverse complement strand
ACCAGGTTCGTCTTTTTCGATAAGTTTTACGTATTCGTCGTAAGGAATTACAGCGAAGGCTTTATGCCCTTGTTGCTCAATGAACTGCACATTAGATGAATTATGCATCATGTGCCTCCCGAAGTTCTTTAGCTTTATTTTGGTTATTTTTGGTTTTAAGTGGTTTAAATTTTTAGTTGATTTTATGTTTTTCTGGTTTTAGGTGGTTTAGTTTGTTTCTGTTTTCTGATCTCCCGTGTGTTGTGCAGTTCTTCTTCCTACGATTAATACGTATTTTTATCCCTCTTTTTCACTTCTTCGATATACAGAATTTCAAGCGAAACGGTAAAAATAATTCGCCAATTTCCAACCCTCAACCTGTAATCATCTCTGTCGTGTAATTTTTTGACATTTTGACAATTCGGAAAATCCTTCAAATTGCCAACAGCTTCATAAATAGAATCTTTCGTGCGTTGATTCTTAATTTTTCTTAACTGCTTTAAGGCTTTGGGTTTCCACTTTATCTCATTCATACTTATTTTGTATACTTATATTATAAGCATGTCAAAAGAAAAAATAAACAGTGAGTTATCCCGTTGGGGCCTCAATATAGGTTGAAGAGCGGTTTCACAAAAAAGAGTTGCGCTGTCCGCAACCACAGAGTATCTTTGAGTATTTTCCGCTGTGCGGTTGTACCCGAGAGTAGACTGCCGCGCAGTACCCGCCTCGTGGGATGAAGCGGTTTAGCTGGGCCTTTTCGGTCCTTGAATTTTAGGAACCTTGTGGCCGCCGATTCTTGACGGCCCCTTGCCTGACGCCGGTAGCCCGCTAGGCAAGTGAACGTTTGCGACACACACTTTTTTCACCGGCGGCAATCCACCGGAATACCATTGACCCCCATCAGGCGCCACCCACGATAGAGGTGCGCCCGCCCTATATAAATTTCTTAAATATAAAGTAATTACGTTTTTTTTCGAAGCGAAAGCCTCCGTGTTATACCCTTCTGCTTCCCCCTCAGAAAAGCAGTCCATCACTTGATACCCATACCAGCCACCGTATCCACCGTTATCCTATTTTCCTCAATTAAGAACTCATTTGTTTCTGTTTTTTGAGCATCCCGCAGGTTGGGTTAGCGAAGCGTAACCCAACACAATGGTGCCAGAATGTTGGGTTACGGCCAGGCAACGGCCTACCCCAACCTACATAATGCAGGAGTTACAGCGTACCAGTTTGTTTCCCCTTTATTGAGCTACCGATCTGGATGGTCGCGTTGTCATCCCCGCGACCATTGCTGCTGGCTCGCCTCGGAGAGTCGGTTTCTCCAACCGGAGGAAACACATGAAAAGACAACAAGTGAAACATTTGGTCACGGTGCAGGAGGCAGCAGAGATGACATCGATGTCGATCGGGTGGTGGCGCGGCGCCCTCGCCGGCCGCAAGCCGATGCCACCTGTCCGGGTTATACGTATCGGCCGGGTCGTGAGACTGCATTACGGAGATCTGGTGGCCTGGATTGATGGCGGCACTGCCCCGGCACCCACAACCCGCCGCCCCGGCAGGCCTACAAAAGCCGAGCAGATAGCCAGAAAACGGGAAGCAGCATGGCAGTCCAATATTGCGGGGGAGTAGCTATGGTGACTCGCTTACCACCCCACAACCTGGAGGCCGAGCAATGCGTCCTGGGCACCATCCTCCTGCAGGCGGGCACGCTTGTCAAGGTCATCGAGTTGCTCTCGCCCGACGATTTCTACCGTGACGCCCACCAGGAGATCTATGCCGCCATGCTGGCTCTGCTTGAAAAGAACGAGCCACAGGACCTCATCACCGTCTCCAATCTGCTCAAGGAGCGCAACAAGCTGGAGCGGGCGGGCGGGCCCGCTTATCTCGCAGAGCTTACCGATATCGTGCCGTTCGCTTCCCGCATCATCCATTACGCCCGCATCGTCCAAGAGAAGGCGATCCTTCGCCGCCTCATCCGGACCACCACCGAAATCACCTCCCGCTGCTACGAAGGGCATGAGGATATCGGAAAGTTGGTGGAAGATGCCCGCCGGGTCTGCGATGTCATTCCGCCATCCGCCAACCTGCCGGAGAAAGTCGATCTGGCGGCGGCCTTTTCGGGCCCGCCGCCAGAGTTGGACTGGGTCTGGCCAGGGTTCCTGGCCGGGACCGTGGGCGTCCTGGTGGCTGCCGGCGGCACGGGTAAGAGCTACTGGGCGCTTCAGGCCGCCATGGCCGTGGCCGACGGCGGTAGAGATAGCGACCTGCTGGGGCTTGCCCCTTCACATGCAGGCCGGGTGATCTACCTGACCGCCGAGGACCCGGAACCGGTGCTTATCGGACGTATCCAAGCGCTGGCGCAATTTTTGCCGGCTCAAGCGCGGGATGCTATCGCCGAGCATCTTGTGCTGATGCCACTGGCAGGACGCCGGCTGGACGTCATGGCCGACAAGGTCCGATTGGCAGCCTTATGCGCCGGGGCGCGGCTTGTCATCATTGACACCATCAGCCGGTTCCATACCCTCGCTGAAAACGACAACGGCGACATGGCCAGGCTGGTTGCGGAACTGGAGCATTTGGCCGCTGCTACCAGAGCCGCAGTGCTCTATCTCCACCACGTGGACAAGTATTCGTCCCGCAACGGCATGGCAGACCAACAGCAGGCGGCCCGTGGGGCATCGGCCCTGGTGGACAATGCCAGGTGGGGCGGCTATCTCTGCCGGATGTCGGCGGCCGAATCAGCGCGGCTTGCCGATGCCGGCCGGCCCATCAGCTCTGAGCGGCGCGGCTATTATTTGCGGTTCGGCGTGAACAAACAAAATTACGGCATTCTGCCGCCTGAACACTGGTATGAGCGCCAGGAGGGCGGAGTCTTGCGGCTGGTTGAGTTGGCCCCGATTGCGGCGAGTCGCAGTGCACCGGTAGTTCCCTTACGCAATAAGACGGGAGGAGACGATGACTGGTGAGCACGTGACACCTACGACTACCGCGACCCCGGCCAGAGTTCGGCTGTTCCAGCCGACCCAACGGCCCCGGGTAACGGCCGGCGAGTGGATCCAGACCTCCTGGGGGCGGTGCCGAGTGGTGGGCCGATTAGGCCAGCGGCACGCCGATCTGCTGGAGGCGATGCTCTTCGTCGCCGAGCGCAGCCGTGAGACTGATGATGGAGCTATCGAACTGCTGGTAGACCCGGCCCGGGTACGTCGCACCCTGTCCGACCGCCGGCACTCGCTGGGGAGGATACGTGAGTGGCTGCGCGAACTGCGCTCGGCCACCATCGAGATCGAGTCCCCTCATCTGCCGGCTGAAGAGCGCCTCCTTGGCGGGCTGATCGACCACGTCGAGCCGTCGCCGATGACGCGCCACAATCCCCTTTCCGGCGGCGAGCGCCACCTGTGGCGGGTACGCCTGGGCAAACCCCTGGTGGAGCTGTTGAAGCGAGACCTGCTCCTCTGGTATGACCCAGCTCCGCTCGCCCGACTGCAGTATGGAATCAGCCAGGCGGTTGCCAGGCACGTACTGACCCACCGCCGGCCTCCGGATAAAGGCTGGAAGCTTGACGGGCTCATCAAGGTTGTCTGTGGTGTCTTGGGTTCGCAGGCTAGGAGGGATGCCCGCCGACGTATCCGGAAGGATGGACATGGGTTGTCGGCAGCAGGCGTTGTCCTCGACGGGGACAGGGTGAGTGTGGCACAACGGCCCGATAGCGTGGCATACCGGCCCGGGGGTGTGGCGCACCGGCCCGGCGCGTGACACAACGGCCCGATGAGGGCAGGTATTTCAGATATATCAGGAGCGGTCCGCCCCCGCACCTGATGACGCGGACGGACCGCCTGAAGGATCGGAGGCGCCATGCGCTGAGTTGATCCAGCGAAAATATGCTTTTAAAGTGGTCGGGGGGCCTGAAAGGCTCCCCCGGCAGGTGGGTCGACCAGGTCTTTTCACTTTCTCAAGAAAATCTACCAAGAGGAAGACACATGAGAGGCTCCAGCAAATGGCAGGTCCAGGAAGTCTATAAGGTCTCCGGTATCGACCGGATCGGCCAACCACGTCACGCCGCCAAGGAGGAGGCCTGGGCCGCGGGCGCTAAGACCTCCACAGAGGTGGCCCGGAAGACCGGAATTCACTCCTTCCGGACCAAGGAGGCGTATCTCAAGGTCTGGCGGCAGTGTCTCGATCACGCAAAATCCACGTTCCGG
>JALHJD010000237.1 GCA_022837185.1 Desulfobacteraceae bacterium | reverse complement strand
AAAGGCTCGGCAAAGGACGCATGTTGTTCGCTTGCGTCGCGTCTGCTCCGATTGGTGACCCCAAGGGGACTCGAACCCCTGTTTTCGGCGTGAGAGGCCGACGTCCTAGGCCACTAGACGATGGGGCCAAAGTGGTTGCACATCTTTAAATGATCCTTCCCGCTTTGTCAAGCGGTTCTCCCGGGCGACAAGGATCAGTCTGCGGCGATTTGCCGGCCGAATTCCCTGGCCCGCTCAAGCTCCTCCGGTTTTTCGGCCATGGCTCCCTTGCGGTCCACCCCTTTGACCAGCAGGGCGCCGTCGTAGACAAAATCCATGGCATCCAGCGCGTACTTGACGGTCAGGATGGCCCCGTCGAATATCCGTTCGCCCTGGGTGGCGCAGACGCTGACGAAATATCCCTTCCGCGGCACGTCCCCCCGACGGTGTTTGCCGAGCAGATATTTCCGGCTCCACATGGCCTGGCAGCGGTCGATAAAAATCTTGGTCTGGGCCGTGACGTTGTAGAAGTATATGGGGGAGGCGATGACCAGGCGGTCAGCGCCGTCGACGAGTTCGTACAGTTTCTGCATATCGTCTTCGATCACGCACCGGCCGGTCTTTTCACAGCCGCCGCACGCCACGCAGGGTTGAATGGCGTACTCCGCCAATCTGACCACCTCGATCTCCGCACCGGCGCCGCGGGCCCCCTCTATCAGGCTGTTGACCAGGATCTCGGTATTGCCGTTTTTTCGCGGGCTGCCGTTGAGCACCACTATTTTCATTTTTTTTCCCCTGCCGAGGGTTTGGAAGGTTCCGGCTCCGGCAGACGATTGAAAAATCTTGTCTGATCAAGCAGCCAGGTGGATATCTCATCGGAAAAATACCGGGGCGCGCAGCGCCATACCCAGTTGCCGCTGGGTGTTGAGGGCATGTTCATGCGGCAGTCATTGCCGAAGCCGAGGATATCCTGCATGGGGAGAATGGACAGCACGGCGGTCGAGGACATGGCGAGGTAGATGAAATCGCGGTGCACGGCTTGAAGGGGGCAATCCTGCCTGTTGGCGGCCTTGCGGAACTGCTGTTTCGATTCCTCTGGAACATCGGGGTCAAGGTACCAGCCGAGGACCGTGTCATTGTCGTGGGTCCCGGTGAACACCACGCAATTCGGGTCATAGTTGCAGGGCAGGTAGGGGTTGGCCGGATTGCCGTCAAAGGCGAACTGCAGAATTTTCATGCCCGGGTACCCGAGGTTGTCGCGCAGTTTCTCAACTTCGGGGGTAATCATGCCGAGGTCCTCGGCAATAACCGGCAGATGACCCAGCCGTTTTTCCATCTCCCTGAAAAAGACGAGGCCCGGCCCCTTTTTCCAGGTGCCGTGCTCCGCTGTCCTGTCATTGCCGGGGACGCTCCAGTAGGACTCAAAACCGCGAAAATGATCGATCCGCAGGACGTCAACCAGGGAAAAGACCGTGGCAAACCGCCTGGTCCACCAGTCATAGAGCTGATCTTTCACGACACCCTTTCTGGTGTTCCAGCGATAAAGGGGGTTGCCCCAGAGTTGCCCGGTGCTGCTGAAATAATCGGGCGGCACCCCGGCAACACTGGCCGGGAGACGGGATTTCTTCCGCAGTTCGAAAATATTCTGGTTGGCCCAGACATCAACGCTGTCCAAGCCCACATACACCGGCAGGTCGCCGATTATGCGAACCCCTTTTTCAGCGGCGTATTGGCGCATCCGGTGCCACTGGCTGAAAAAAAGATACTGCTCGAACTGGTAATATTCAATGGATTCGGCCAATTCTGCTTCGGCCACCAGAAGGCTCTTCCGATTGGCCGTACACACCTCCTCGGGCCACTGGTACCAGGGCTTCTGATTGAATTTCCGCTTCAAGGCCATGAAAAGGGTATGATCGGCAAGCCATTCGGTGCTGTCGCGGAACTGCTCGAAACCGGAACGGTTGCCGGCGGTCCGGAACCGCTGCCAGGCTTTGGCGAGCAGCCGTTCCTTCCAGGGGATGACCTTGTCGAATTCGACAAAATATTCGGAAAAGCCGGGGGCGGCAAGATCGTCACTGTCCAGCAATCCATCCCGGTACAGGAGCTCGGGAGCGATGAAAAGGGGATTGCCGGCAAAGGCCGAGAAACTCATGTATGGTGAGCTGCCGAAAATCGGGCTGGTCGGCCCCAGGGGCAGCACCTGCCAGTACGTTTGCCCGGCAGCGGCAAGGAAGTCAATAAATTCAAAAGCATGCTCCAGATCGCCGATGCCGTGGGGACTCGGCAGGGAGGACACATGCAGCAGGATACCGTTTGCCCGTGCAGAAATTACTTGTTTCAAGGGATCAATTCTGATTTAATTTTATTTAGGTTAAGGACGAATGAAAAACATTTGCCAACCCTATAATACCAGATTAAACCGCCATCTAAAACTCTTTGTTTGCTTTTTTCCCATTTTTGTATTAATCTATAATATTCTTTCACCTCTGTGCACGATGATACGCTCCGTGCGTATTATTATTTGTTTAATATCAATTAATTGGAGTGGATACCCCGGTGCTTTCAGGTATCAAGGATGACCTTCTCGAGGTTGGAAAAAATGAAGGGTGCATAACCTTTCAGCACCTCAATGAACTGCTTCCGGATGACATTAACGATCCGAAGGCCATTGAGGAAATTTTCGATTTTCTCGGCGAGAACAATATTGAAATAGTCACCCAGGAAAAATCGGGCAAGAAGAAAACCCTTGCCGGCGAGGACTGGACGGGCAAAAGCAAACCTTCAGTGGACGATGCGGACGTCGATGCCATACCCGACACCGAGGAGCATGAAACCGAAGAAACAACCACCACCTATCTCCGCGAGATGGGGCAGTTCGACCTGCTGACCCCCGAGGAGGAGGCAAAGTACTCCAAAACCATCCGCGAAGGATTTGACTCGATCATCGACGCGATCCGCAAGGACAAATCCGGCACCCCGGAAATGAAAATGCTCACGGACCGGATTGATCTGTGGGAAAAGCGTGATCCGACCCTCAAGCCCAAGAAGCAGCAGCTCAACTATATGCGCCACGCCGTGAACATGGCGGCCAGGAAGCACCCTGACAAGCGGGAGCTGTTCGAACTGACCACCCGGCTGGAGGCCTACAACCGCTCCATTGAAACCGCCAAGGACGCGATGATCAGGGCCAACCTGCGCCTGGTCGTCTCCATTGCCAAGCGCTACATGCACCAGGGCCTGACCCTGGCCGACCTGATCCAGGAAGGCAACCTCGGCCTGATGCGGGCGGTCTTCCGCTTCGACTACAAAAAAGGCAACAAGTTCTCCACCTACGCCTCGTGGTGGATCCGCCAGGCCATAACCAGGGCCATCCTCGACAAGACCAGGACCATCCGCCTGCCGGTCCACTTCCTTGAACTGCGCAGCCAGTTCTTCAAGGCCTTCTACTCCCTGCTCAAGGAGCTGGGCCGTGAACCGACGCCGGTGGAAATCTCCAAAATGACCGATCTGCCCATGGACAAGATCCTGGCCATCCTCGAGGCGTCGCGCGAGCCCATCTCCCTCGAGACCCCGGTCGGCGACGACGACTCCACCCTGGGAGACTTCCTGGAAAACCAGGAATCCGAGTCCCCCTACGACGCCGTGCAGAACCGCGAGTTGGAGCACCGGGTCACCGAAGTGCTCTCATCCCTGACCGACAGGGAAGAGAAAATCATCCGCCTCCGTTTCGGGATCGGCGAAAAGGCCGAATATACCCTGGAAGAGATCGGCAAGCGCTTCAATGTTTCCCGCGAGCGCATCCGCCAGATAGAGAAAAAAGCCCTCAACCGCCTCCGGCATTCAAGCCGCCGGGAAAAACTCCGCTATTTTCTCGACTGAGCGGGACCAGTCTTCCCTTCACATGGATACGTTCGTTCAGGAGGCCGGTTTCGGCGATATACTCGACAAGGTACGCGGGGGAGAGCGCCTGAGCCTCGATGACGGGCGGCGGCTCTATGCTACCTCCAATATCCTGGCCCTGGGCTTCCTGGCCGATATCGTCCGGCAGAGGAAGAACGGCAACCGGGCCTACTTCATCTACAACCAGCACATCAACTATTCCAATATCTGCACCAACCTGTGCAAATTCTGCGCCTTCGGCAAGGACAAAACCTCCGCCCAGGCCTATGAAATGGACGTTGCCGAGGTCAGGCGAAAGGTCAGTGAACGGCT
>JALHJD010000236.1 GCA_022837185.1 Desulfobacteraceae bacterium | reverse complement strand
GGGAAAGCTCGTTTTCGTCCATGACCTCGAGTTTGATTTTTTTGACGATAACCGAGTAGCCGGAAATGGAGATGGCAACCTGGGTATTTTTTCGTAATTTGAGATTTTTGAAGAGATTGGTGACAACCTCTCCGACCCGGTCAGGCTCGTGCAGCACTCCGTCTTCCACGGAGCCGGGAGGCAGGGTCGCGCTGCCCAGTGCCATGAGGCTGTATCCGCTGCCGGTTTTCTGCAGCTGGCAGACTTTTACGGCATGCGAGCCGATATCAACACCAACGAGGAGTTTTTCTTTTTTTGCCATGAAAGGGTTCTCGCCTTGGTCCGTCTTTCCTCTGTAGTTTATTTAAATTATTGTACGCTTGGAGGGGAAAAGTACAAAAATTTTACTTCAGTTTTAATATTAAGGTCATAAAAAAAGTGCTTTGTCAAGAAAATCGGAAAAATTTTTCCATGTTATTTCATTTAATTACACAGGGTAATCGGCCGCGTTGGCTCAAGTTCGCACAATATGTGGTATTTTGCCGGTGAAAATTGGCTTATTTTGTATATTCCTGGCCTGTCGGGCCAGGGCGGCAAGGTTAAATTCGCTTGAATTTTCTTTTACTTTCAAGTAGTTTTTCCCACAATAACTTCTGATCAATCCTTCCTGCAGGAAACAATATCGTGGCAAAAACGCAAACGGGTGCCAAATCAACAGTACGGGAGTATGCGGAGGCAATCATTATTGCCCTCATCCTCGCCCTCATCATCCGCACCTTCATTATTCAGGCCTTCAAGATTCCCTCCGGCTCCATGCTGCCCACCCTGCAGATAGGGGACCATCTCCTGGTCAACAAGTTCATGTACGGCTTCAGGGAGCCTTTCACCGGCACGGTCATCATCCCCGTCAAGGATGTGCAGCGCAACGATATCATCGTCTTCAGATTTCCCCGCGACCCCAGGCTTGACTATATCAAAAGGGTCGTCGCCGTGGGAGGGGACACGGTGGAAGGCCGGGACAAGGTTATTTATGTCAACGGGGAGCCTTACGATGACAAATACGCCGTGCACCTGGACAGCAACACTTTGAACGCCGGCAACAGCCCGAGGGACAATTTCGGCCCCGTCACCGTACCGGAAAGCAAAGTCTTCGTGATGGGCGATAACCGTGACAACAGCTTTGACAGCCGGTTCTGGGGATTTGTCGATGACAAGGCCATTCTCGGCAAGGCCTTAATCATCTACTGGTCCTGGGATGTGGAAAAGCCGCTGTTGTCGTTCGACCGGCTGCAGTCCATCCGCTGGAGCAGGATCGGGGACCTCATTCATTGACTTTCAGGCACAGCATGACCACCGGATACAATTTCACGCAGAAACATATCCTGGGCATTCATCATCTTTCCGTCGATGACATTGATTTTATTTTAAAAACAGCGGATTCCTTCAAGGAGATCTCGACCAGGGCGATCAAAAAAGTGCCCACCATGCGGGGCCTCACGGTTATCAACCTGTTCTTCGAGCCCAGCACCAGGACCCGCCTCTCGTTTGAAATAGCCGCCAAGCGGATGAGCGCCGACACCTACAATATCTCGGCCACCACCAGCAGCGCCGTCAAGGGTGAGACCCTGATCGATACGGCCAGAAACATTTCGGCCATGAAGCCCGATATCATCATCATGCGGCACTCTTTTGCCGGGGCTCCGGAAATGCTGACCAGGTATATTGACGCCTCGGTGATCAACGCCGGCGACGGCTCCCATGAGCACCCGTCCCAGGGACTGCTCGATATGATGACGGTCCGCGAGCACAAGGGACGGCTTGAGGGACTGAAGGTGACGATAGTCGGAGACATCCTGCACAGCCGTGTGGCCCGTTCCGATCTCCTCGGCTTTACCAGGATGGGCGCCAGGGTCTTTGTTTACGGGCCGGCGACGATGATCCCGCCCGGACTTGAAGAGCTGGGCGCCACCGTCTGCTCGAGCCTGGAAGAGGCGGTTGCCGATGCCGACGTAGTCATGACCCTGCGCATCCAGAAGGAACGGCAGAAGGATCCTTTGTTCCCCTCCCTGCGCGAGTATGCCCAGAAGTACGGCATAAACAGGAGGATTCTCGATCGGGCCAGGCCCGACGCCATCGTCATGCATCCCGGCCCCATAAACAGGGGGGTGGAGTTGATGCCCGATGTGGCGGACGGCCCCCGCTCGGTTATTCTCGACCAGGTCACCAATGGGGTTGCGGTGCGGATGGCGCTGCTTTATCTGGTCATGGGAAATACCTGATACGCTTTCGAACAGGACGGAACAATGGCGGAAAGCTTGATGTTACAGAACGGACGAATCATTGATCCGGACAACGGCGTCGACCGGCAGGGAGACCTGCTCATCGTCGGCGGCCGGATCGCCGCGGTTGGCACGCCTCCGCCCGAGGATGTTCAGACCGTTGATGTCGGCGGCTGCTGGGTGGTTCCCGGCCTCATCGACATGCATGTACACCTGCGGGAGCCGGGGGAGGAATATAAGGAGGATATAGAGACCGGCACCAGGGCCGCCGCGGCCGGGGGATTTACTGCGGTCGCCTGTATGCCCAATACCCGCCCGGTCAACGACTGCCTGGCGGTGACGGCGTTGATTCTTGAGCGGGCCACCAGGGGTTCCGCCCGGGTCTACCCGGTCGGTGCCATCAGCAGGGGCTGCAAAGGGGAAAGCCTGGCCGATTTCGGGGAAATGAAAGAGGCGGGGGCCGTCGCCGTCTCGGATGACGGCATGCCGGTGGTGGACAGCCAGCTTATGCGGCGGGCGCTGGAGTATGCCGCCGATCACCGGCTGACGGTCATTTCCCACAGCGAAGAGCTCTCCCTGTCCCGGCACGGGGTCATGAACGAAGGGCCGGTTTCCACCCGGCTCGGTCTCAAGGGCGTCCCGGCGGCGGCGGAAGCGATCATGGTGTACCGTGACATCGCCCTGGCCGAATATACCGGCCGTCCGGTCCATATCGCCCATGTCAGCACGGCCATGGCCACGGACCTGATCCGGGCCGCCAAGGCCAGGGGAGTACAGGTCACGGCGGAAACCACCCCCCATTATTTCACTCTGACCGATGAAGCCGTGCAGGGGTACAATACCAATGCCAAGATGAATCCGCCGCTCCGGTCGGAGGCCGACCGCCGGGCCGTTCTGCAGGGGCTCGTCGACGGAACGCTTGATGCGGTGGCCACCGATCACGCTCCCCATTCGACCCTGGAGAAGGATGTGGAATTCGACCTGGCGGCAAACGGGGTCATCGGCCTGGAGACGGCGGTGCCCCTGACCCTGGAACTGGTGCGCCAGGGAGTGATTGATGAACAGCAGTTCGTCCGGCTGCTTTCCGTCAACCCGGCCCGGATCCTGAACGTGCCCGGCGGTTCGCTCTCCGCGGGCAGACCGGCCGATGTTTCGGTGATCGACCCGGCGGAGCATTTCGTCTACACCGCCGACAGCGTGATGTCCAAAAGCAGGAATACTCCCTTCCTCGGCCGGTCCATGCAGGGGCGGGCCGTGATGACCCTGGTCGACGGCCGGGTCAGGTTTTCCCGGCCCCGGTAAAGCCGCCAGGCGCATAGCGGACGGGATCGGTGAATCCGGCCTCGGCGAATCCACGGAGCCGCAGACGGCAGGCATCGCAGCGGCCGCAGGCGAGGTCGCCCTGGGGGTCGTAGCAGCTGTGGGTCAGCGAATAATCAACTCCCAGTGCCTTTCCCGTGAGCAGAATTTCTTTTTTGTCCAGGTGCATCAGCGGCGCGTGGAAGGTGAACGGCCTGCCCTCGATGCCCGCTTTGGTCCCCAGATTGGCCATGGCGGCGAAGGCGGCGAGGAAATCGGGCCGGCAGTCCGGATAGCCGCTGTAATCGATGGCGTTGATGCCGAGGAAAATATCGGCGGCGCCGATGACTTCGGCCCAGGCGACCGCATGGGCCAGAAAGATGATGTTCCGTCCCGGCACGTAGGTCGCCGGCACTTCCTCCCGCATCTCCTCCAAGGGGCGGTCCTTGGGCACGTCTATGTCCGCGGTCAGCGCGGAACCGCCGATCGCGCCGAGATCGAGGCGCAGGACCAGGTGGCGGCGGACACCCATGCGTTCGCCGATGAGCCGCGCCTGCCGTAGTTCCCTGGTCTGCCTCTGGCCGTAATTGAAGCTCAGGCAGGAGCAGGAGTAGCCCTGATCAAGGGCGACGGCGAGCACCGTGGTCGAGTCGAGGCCCCCGCTGAGCAGGACCACCGCCTCTTTGCCG
>JALHJD010000001.1 GCA_022837185.1 Desulfobacteraceae bacterium | reverse complement strand
CCCCCCACCCGGCTGCAGAAAAGCGTCGTCGGCCCACTGCTCGCCGGCTTCATCATGCGCCTGTCGTCCCTGTGTCTGCGGAATACGTTCACCCGGCTGGCCACCGTAATGTTGTTCACCTCCCTCTCCCTGGGCCTGACCTACTGGCTGATGCCGAGCGCCGAATACCTGCCCCAGGGCAACCGCAACCTGATCCTGAACATCCTCATCCCCCCGCCCGGCTACTCGGTGGACAAAATGAAGGAAATGGGCCGGGAAATCCACCGCCAGGCCGAGCCCTATTTCAAGGAGGACGGCAGGGACGGCATCCCCCGGATCAACCAGATATTCTACGTCGGCGCCGACCGCGTCAACCTGTTCGGCGGAATCAGCATCCACGAAACCCGGGCCGGGGAATTGATGCCGCTCTTCAACCGGATCATCCATTCCTTCCCCGGGATGTTCGGGGTCAGCATCCAGGCCGGAATTTTTGAGCAGGGCCTCGGCGAGGGCCGCAATATCGACGTCAACATCTCCGGCGAAAGCATCGACCGGATCATCGAGGCGGCCGGGACGCTGTTCGGCATGATCAGCGGCCGGATTCCCGACGGCCAGATCCGCCCCATCCCCTCCCTGGAAACCAGCTACCCCGAGGTGCGGATTGTCCCCAACAAGGAAAAGCTGGCCGCCAACGGCCTCAGCGAAGAGGACCTGGGAATCTATGCCGACATCCTCATGGACGGCCGGAAGGTGGACGACTACCGGCCCGAGGGCACCAAGCAGGTCGACCTGGTCCTGAAAGGCAGAGACCGGGATTTTGCTTCCCCGGAGGACATCCTCGACGCCACCATCGTCAATAACCACGGCGGCCTGATCCGGCTCGGCGACGTCGCCCGGCTGGAATACGGTTCGGGCATGCCCCAGATCAACCATCTGGAACGGATCCGGACCATCAGCCTCCAGGTGACCCCGCCGCTGACGCTGCCCCTGCAGCGGGCCATGGAAATCATCGAGACCGACATCGTCGGTTCCCTGAAGGAGGCCGGCCGCCTCGATGACGTCCAGGTGCGCATCGGGGGCAACGCCGACAAGCTGGTTGAGACCGGGCGGGCCCTGCGCTGGAACCTGCTGCTGGCCCTGCTGATCACCTACCTGTTGATGTCCGCCCTGTTCGAGAATTTCCTCTACCCCCTGATCATCCTCTTTACCGTTCCCCTGGCCGCGGCCGGGGGCTTTATCGGCCTGCGGCTGGTGAATGCCCTGATCGCGCCCCAGGCCTTCGACATTCTCGCCATGCTCGGTTTCATCATTCTTATCGGCACCGTGGTCAACAATGCCATCCTTGTTGTCCATCAGTCCCTGAACAATGTCCGCTACAACAATCTGGCCGGCGTTGATGCCGTTTCCGACGCGATCAGGACCCGCATCCGCCCGATATTCATGAGCGCCACCACCAGCCTGCTCGCCCTGTCGCCCCTGGTTCTGTCCACCGGGTCGGGGAGCGAGCTGTACCGGGGCCTCGGTTCCATCCTCCTCGGCGGGCTCGCGGTCTCCACCATGTTCACGCTCTTTGTGATCCCTTCCCTGCTCGCCTTTGTCATCGGCAGGGAAGAAAGCCGGCCCGAAAAGGAGAGCGGCTGAATCCGGCCGAAAAACAAATCCGCGTCGTATACGTACCTGATCTTTTGCGGAAATGAACAAGTATGATATACTGCTTTATGAAAGTCGATTCCCGGGGCCGGCACCCGGGACACCCCGGTTCAAAAGGAGCAGCAATCCCCGACGGAGAAAGAGAGCGTCATGAACAACACATCGGTCACGAAAGAATTACGGCGGGAAAGCCGGAACTCCTGCAACATGAACGTCGACGTCTTCGTCTCCCACGGCGGGGACGGAGCGGCCGTCACCCCTGTTTTCCGGGGACGGCTGATCAGTCTGTCCCGGCGCGGGGCGGGCATCGCCCTCGATGAGGTCATGGCCGGCCCCACTCATCTGGCCTATGGTCCCATGGAATCGGACACCCTTCGCCTGACCCTCGTGTTTCACCTGCAGGAGGACGACGGCAGCCTGCGCGTCGACACCAGGCCGGTCTGGCTCAACAAGGAGCAGAATGCAGATATTCAGCCCTTTCGCATCGGGGTTGAATTTATTGACCCCCTGACCACCGAAGTATTCAGGCGTTTAATCCGACAATACAGCTAAAAAACTGTTGCAAACCACCCCTCAAGTACAGTAATAGAGTAAATTATTGGAATGTATAGCATGTTGCAGGAGACCAGCCTGAAAGGAACGGCAGTGGCAATTCAGGGCTCGGTCCCGTTGGAAACAGAAGAATAACAGAGGGATAGGAATGGGAAAAGGGGACCTTCGCAGCAAACGCGGAAAAATCCACCGCAGCACCAACGGCAAAAGCCGTCCCAAACCAAAAAACAAAGATAAAAATAAAAAATAGCGGCGCAGGACCGATCTTCCTGGGTCAAAAGTATTTCCGGCATGGGCCGGTCGCTTGAAAGTACCTTGTGCGTTTGGTTTACTTTTTGGCATGATGAAAAAAACGCACTATGTCGTGAGAGTGGATAGATGAACATTTATGTGGGAAACCTGCCGTACAACGTAACCGATGAAGAGCTTCGCGCCGCTTTTGCCGCGTTCGGCGACGTAACCAGCGCCAAGATCATCATGGACAAGTACTCAGGCCGGTCAAAAGGCTTCGGATTCGTTGAGATGGGAAATGATTCCGAGGCGGAAGAAGCCATCAAATCGCTGGACAACAGTGAGCTGAAAGGCCGCAACATCAGGGTGAATCAGGCAAAGCCCCGTGCTGACCGTCCTCCCCGCCGCGAGTCGAAATACTAAACCTGTATCGTAGGGCACAGCAAAGGGACATAAACCGGAAGAAGCGCTTGGCGTAATTCTTCCGGTTTTTTTTTAGTCCACGCGAAGCGCTCCGCGAGGACGGTCCTCAGTGGAGACCGAGAGGGGGAATACCGCCCTCGGGAAGGCAGGCGACAGAACCGCGTCACCCGGCGGATTCCGGCGGCGCATCGTCTTCCTGTTCCTTGAGCAGATACTCCCAGAAAACCGCCGCCGCCGGGGACAGCTCCCTGTTTTTACGCCTGATCATGTAGAACGGTCTTTCCAGCCTGACCCCCCTGATCGGGACAACGGCCACACCGCCGCAACGGACGTCCCGCTCGGCCGCCCTGGCCGACAGAACGGCAATGCCCAGCCCGGCCCTGACCGCCTCAAGGACCGCGGCGGTGGACCCGATTTCCGCCACCTCGGTCAGGGAACCCGTCTTCACTCCATGCTCCTCAAAGATCTGATCGATGACCTTGCGGGTACCTGATTCAGGCTCCCGCAGGATAAACGGCTCGCCGGCCAACTCCTCGAGCCCGACGTCCGGACGGGAGGCAAAGGGATGCCCGGTGTGGACGACCAGAGTCAGACTGTCGGAAAAATGTTCCACCCACTCCAGCCCTTTTTCGTTCCATCTCGCTCCCACCACACCTATCTCCAACTGCCCCTGCAGCACCTCCGCGGCGATGAGCTGCGACCCGGCGATCCGCAGGGTGGCCCGGATGGACGGGTACCGGCCGCGGAAGCGGCTGATGATTTCCGGCAGGATATAGGTTCCGGGGATGGTGCCCGAGCCGATCATGATCCGGCCGACCAGCTTGCCGCCGTACTGCTCTATGGCCTGCAGGGCGGACTGCTGGAGGCGCAGGATCTTGAGCGCATAATTATAGAGAAGGAGCCCCACCGGGGTCGGTTCAACCTCCCGGCCCGCCCGATCCAGGAGTTTCTGCCCCAGCTCCTCCTCAAGGCTGCGGATATGCTCACTGACCGTCGGCTGCGACAACAGCACCGCCTCAGCGGAACGGGTGAAGCTCTTCAGCTCAACCACCTTGCAGAATACTTCCAGTTTCCTCAGTTCCATCGCTTTCCTCCACCTCCCGGCCGCGGCAGCCGCCACTACTGTTCAACAGGCTCGATCCTTTTCTCACCATATAATAATCGAATAACGGTCATAGCACATCCTTATTTCACCGCTTCCCCCCAAAGCCGGTCGGGCAGCCCGGAATAGCGGATTACCCTGCGTTCAATGGCTGCCGCCAGCAGGGGAAAATCGCCGGCAAGAATCAGTTTTTTCCGCGCCCGGGTGATCCCCGTATAAACCAGCTCCCTGGTCAGCACCCGGTTGTCCTCAAAAGGGAGGATGAAGAGGACCTCGTCGAATTCCGATCCCTGGGCCTTGTGCACCGTGGTCGCGAAGGCGGTGTCGTGTTCCGGCAGCCGGGCGGGGGCTATGGGCCAGAGATCCCCGTCGGCCCGGTGAAACCAGGCCCAGAGCTTTCCCTCGCCGTCGGGCCACAGGATGCCCGTGTCGCCGTTGAACAGCTGCAGATCGTATTGATTTTTTCTGATCATCACCGGCCGGCCGCGGTACAGACGTTCACCGCCGCCGATCAGACCCCGGCGGCGCAGGATGGCTTCGGCCAACCCGTTGATCCCTGCCACGCCGGCCCTGCCCTCCCGCACACCACACAGGACCCGGAAGCGGCCCAGGGCCGCCAGCGCCTCTTCCGGGTCCCGGGCGGCCAGGCAGTCCCCGAACCCTGCAAGGAGCTGCGTTGACAACCACTCGGAAAAGGACTCCGGATCGGGCTGCGCGTACACCACTTCTCCCCGCTCCTTCCCCAGGACCTCCGCCAACCGCTCTCTCCGGCCGGAGTTGACCACGGCGGCCAGTTCCCCGATGGCGCTTTGCGGCGCGAATCGATACCCGGTGTGCAGCAGGACCACGGAGTCGCCGAAGGTCGTGCCCGATTCGCCCGGGTCGATGGGAAAACCGGTCAATTGGCTGATTTGCCGGCACAGGTCCGCCGACCATGGGGGCTCGCCGCTGCCGCAGACGTCGCCGAACAGGCTGCCGGCCTCGACCGACGTCAGTTGATCGCGGTCTCCGAGGAGGACGAGCCGGGCCGAACCGGGCAGGGCTTCCAGGACAGCCGCCATCAGCGGCACGTCGATCATGGAGGCCTCGTCAATGACCAGCAGGTCAAGATGGAGGGGATTGTCCCGGTTATGCCGGAAACGGCCGTTATGGGGCATCAGGCCGAGGAGACGGTGCAGGGTCACGGCCCGGTCCGGCACCGGCGTCGCCAGTTCCCCGTCCATCGTTTCCCGTGCCTTGACAATGGACTCGTGCAGGCGCACCGCCGCTCTCCCCGTCGGCGCGGCCAGGCCGATGCGCAGCCCTCCGCCGGCAAGGGCCTGCAGCAGGGCAAGGATGCGGGCGACGGTATAGGTCTTGCCGGTGCCCGGCCCGCCGGAAATAACGACCAGCTGATTCACCGCGGCCACGGCGGCGGCGATTTTCTGCCGATCGAGGGGACCGCCTCCCGGGAACAGCCGGTCAAGGAGGCGGACGGCCTGTTCCGGGTCTACATCACGGCGGATTGCGCTCCGGCGCAGCAGATCCTCGGCGATCAGGGTCTCGCAGCGGTGATAGCGGGCCAGATAAAGACGATTCCCGTCCAGGATCAGCGGTTCGGCTCCGCCCGGACCGCCGACGGCCCCGCCGGCCTTGAGGCCGGACCGCCACCGGTCGAGTTGCGGGGCCGAGCAGGGCAATTCCGGAGGGAAAACAGGCTGCCCGGCCACCACGTCCAGCGGCAGGCAGATATGGCCATCTCCCACCGATCTGCTGGCCAGGGCTGCGGCAAGCAGAAGTTCCGGGTCGGAACCGCCGGACATCTCCTCCACGAACAGACCGGCCTGAAAATCAATGGCCCGGAGAACATTGGCCTGGACGGCCTTTTCCAGCAGGGAACGCATCACCGCCGGCCCTCCGGGCGGCCGAAGCAGTCGTCAAGCCGGGCAACCAGTGCCGGGTCGGGCCGTTCGTGCCGGATCCCGCAGCCGGGGCCGAGATCAGGGTGCATGCCGCGCAGAAACAGGTACAACACCCCCCCGAAGTGCCTGACATAATCGTATCCGGACAGCCGGCGCCCGAGATACCGGTGCAGGGCCACCGTGTAGAGGAGGTACTGCAGGTCGTAGCGGTGCGCCTGCATGGCTTCCCGCAGGAATTCCTGGGCGTAGGCCGGATAGCCGGCGCCCAGGTGGTTGGATTTGTAATCGATGATATAAAAACGGCCTCCGGCGCGAAACACCAGATCGATGTAGCCGGTGACCAGACCGTTGAGGAGGCCTGAGTCAGCGGCGACCGGCTCGAAACCGTACTCGGCCAGGATTCCGTTGAAGATCTGCATCTGCAGATTGTCGACGGGAAAGTAAAACCCCATCTCGGTCAGCCGGTCGCGCCCGGACAGCTGTTTGAGACACACATCGGAATCCCCCATGAGCCGCGTCCCGACAATGTGCTCCAGCCAGACGGCAACCACGGGCGCCCACCGCTCATTGATACCAGCGGTCCGCAGCCGCCCGGAGATCAGCTCCGCCGTCGCCCCGCCGGGGATGGCAGTAAAATCGAGCATCTCCAGCAGTCCGTGGAGACAGTTCCCCGCTTCCGGCCCCCGGGGGAAGGTGAACACCGACATTTCCGCCGCTTCCTCCCGTTGCGGCGGGGGCGGCGGCACCGGCGCGGGGACGGCGGGCGATGCCAGCCTGGAGTAGCTGCTGATCGTCCAGCCGGTGTCTATCCGGCCGTTGAAGGTCAGCGCGGCCGGCGGAGGCGGCCTGAATTCTTCGCTGTCCCCGGCTTCCCCGCCGTCCGGCATGGGCACAAAGCGCACCAGCTCTTCCCCATCGTTCAGTTTATTAATATCATTGCCTATCCTGTCGTCGGTCAATGCGTCAGCCGGGACAACATCACCGTCGCCCCGGTGCAGCAGCCAGGCCAGCGGGGACTTCTCCATGAAATTGATCCTGCCCCATACCAGATAACAGCAATGGCGCGCCCTGGTCAGGGCCACATACAGCAGGCGGAGATCCTCGGCCAGCCGCTCCTGCTCCGCCCGGCGATGGTTTTCTTCCCGGCCCGAGCCGATATCGACCTGGAGCCGGGAGGTCCGCGGATCGTGAAAGGCAAATATCTCGTCTGGTTTTATCTCCCTGGCGCCCCAGAGAAAGGGCAGGAACACGATCGGGTACTCCATGCCCTTGGCCCGGTGGATGGTGACGATCTTGACCAGGTCTTCGTCGCTCTCCAGGCGCAGCTGCTGACTGGTTGTTTCCGGGGCGGGCCGGTTGATCTGCTGACCGAGCCAGCGGACCAGGTCGTCGGCCCGGCAGCGGGACGAGGCATCCTGCAGGAGCTCCAGCAGGTGGAGATAATTGGTCAGCTTTCTTTCGCCCCCGCTCCCGGCGAGCAGGCGGCCGACGACGCCTCGCCGGATCAGCAGGGCGTGGAACATGGCGGTCAGCCCCGGGCCGAGCCAGGTGGAATGGTATCCCTGCAGTTCCTCGACTATTGCCGCCCACGCCTTCCGGTCGCTGCGGGCCGCATGCAGCGAATTACCCGTGAAACCGAAGAGATCGGTGACCAGGGCGTCGCAGACCAGGGTTTCGTCCGACACATCGATCAGGGCGGCGAGAACCCGGTACAACTGCCCGGCCTCGTCGCCGGCATAGACCGATTCCTGGCTGTAGTAGACACAGGCGACCTTCAGCCGGCGCAGCTCCTCCTGCATCAGGCGGGCTTCCCGATGGGTCCGCACCAGGACGGCGAGATCGCCGCCGCTCACAGGGTCTCCGCCGATGAGGGCCGAGCCCCGGCGGCCCAGCGTCAGGAGTCGGGCTATCTCCAGGGCGGCCCAGCGGGCGGCGGCGGGGCCGGCCCTCTCCTTGGCAATGACCTTCCTGTTCGGGGCGCAATGGTGCTCGGTTGACAACAGGTGGACCTGCAGGGGCCGGGGTACGGAGCCTTCGACCAGCAGTGGCCGGTCGTCGGCCCCGGGGTGGGGCCGGACGGGATGGAAGTCGATGCCGTCAAAGACAAAGGGCCGCTCCCGGTCAAAAAGCCGGTTGACGCAGCGGACCATGGCCGAGGCCGACCGGTAGTTGGTCGCCATGGTAAAGCGGGCCGGCTCCGGGGTGTCGCGGCGGGCGCGCAGGTAGGCGAAGATGTCGGCGCCGCGGAACGCGTAAATGGACTGCTTGGGATCGCCGATCAGGATGAGGCTGGGAGCAGGCGGGCGGCCGAACAGGGTGTCGAGGATATGATACTGGAGGGGATCGGTATCCTGGAACTCGTCGACCATGGCGATGGCGAACCGGCTCCTGACCCGGCGGATCAGGGCGGCGCCGCCCGGCCCGTCGAGCGCCGCCGCGAAACGGGTCAACAGATCGTCAAAATACATCCGGTCCAGGGCCTGCTTCCGCCGGTCCAGCTCGGTCCGGAGATAGCGGTCGGCCTCGGCGATGATATGCGCCCTGGCCGCCCGGTTCAACTCCCGGAGCTCCAGGTAGAATTCCTCGAAAGCCTTGAAGAACGGGTGGGAGGGGATGATTCTCCGGCCTTTCAGCTTGCCCGCCATGACGCAGGCGGCAAGCCGGTCGACCCCGGACGGCAGGAGCCGGGGCAGCCGCTCCGCTTCGGCCAGGTTCCGCATGCCGGCCAGGGTCTCGGCCAGGGGCTCCGGCCCATACCCGTCCCTGGCGCGGCTCAGACAGGGATCGTGACGCAGAACCTCCGTTATCTCTTCCTCCTGGGCCCGCCAGCTTTCCCGAACCCGCTCAAAGGCCTCCCGGACCCTCTCCCGGGCCGCCGCCACCTGAACGGCGGAGACGGCTGGAACAAAACCAGCCCCGGACCGGGCCAGAACCCCATGCAGGGTCGCGGCCAACTGCTCCGGCCCCTGCCAGGCGTCCAGGACCCAGGCAGCTTCCTCCGGCGGGGCGGAGTAGAATTGCCGCCGCCAGAAATCCTCGATGATCCGGCTGCGCAGGAGTTGCTCGCTTTCGATGAACTCCGCGGCGAAAGGAGCCCCGGATTCAAAAGCATTGTCCTGCAGCATCCGCTGGCAGAAACCGTGGATGGTGTAGATCGCGGCCTCGTCCATGCGCCGCAGCGCATCCCGCAGCCGGCGCCCGGTCCCGGCGGGGCCGGGCTGGGACGAGGCCCGCTCCCCCGGGACCCGGTCTTCCGGCGCAGCCTCCAGCCGCTCTTTCTTCTCGACCATGTCCAGCATATCCCGCAGCCTGTCCCGGATCCGCCCCCGCAGTTCTTCCGTGGCCGAGGTTGTGAAGGTCACCACCAGGATTTCATCGACCTCCAGCTGCCGTTCAAGGATCAGGCGCGCGTACAGCAGGGCGATGGAATACGTCTTGCCGGTGCCGGCGCTCGCTTCGATCAACTGCCGGCCGCTGAGAGGAATTGTCGTCGGGTCGAAGGGCTGCATCACTTCCTCGCGGCGGACAGAAGGGGACCATACACCGCGGCCGCCAGTTCGCGGAAACGCGCATCCAGGGGATCCCGGCCCCGCAGGCCTATCCGGTAGGCTCCATCCTCGCTTTCCCCCCGCTTCCATCTGCCTCCATGCCAGCACTGTTCCGCGGCCTGGTCTTTCCGGGGCTCCCCGGCCGCGCACCAGGCAAGACTGGTCTCGGGAAAAAAGTGCAGCGGCTCCCGCAGGCCCTGCCAGTACAGATCGAGCAGGCGGTGCAGTTCGGCCAGGGGATCGTCGACCGGATCAAGGATGAAGGCGGAATCGGCGGCCGCATGGATGCTTGTCGGACTGCACTCCCGATCGGCCCGGGCGTTCAGGATCAGGTGCTCAATCCACAGCCGCAAACGATCCTTTCCTTTGACCGCGGCGGGCCGGAACCGAACGCATCCGGCCGCGTACAGGCCGTCCAGCCACCCCGTGAGCCTGAACTCCCCGATCCTGAAATCCACTTCCAGGGGTGGCCTGGGGTCGGCCAGGAGACCGGCCAGCCTGGCCTCCATCTCTCCGGCCTCTCTGTCCAGGTCCCGGCAGGCAAGGACCCCGAACCCGCCGTGCGGCAGCTCCCCCGACGCCTGCAGGCGCCCGCACCGGTCCCCGGCCTCCACCCCGGCCAGCCGCTCCTTGAGCAGTCCGGCGACCAGCCGGTACCGGTCAAGACCTTCGGTGACAAAGGGTTCGGTTTCCGGCAGGAAGTCGTCCCCTTCCCTGAGCTCCAGGCTCAGCCGCTCCCGGAGCAGAAAACGGACGGGGTGGGACCAGAACCGCTGGAGCTGCCTGATATCGACCGTCCGCCATTCCTCCTCCGGCTCGGCCAGGGGCGCCGGGAAAAAGATGTCCGCCCCGGCCGGTCCGCCCACCGGATGCCACTCCCGGGCATAACTGGACCAGCCGGTGGAGCCGTCAAAGCAGCGGCGGCTGAACGGCTGGAGAGGATGTTCGGCGATCCGGGGCAGCGCCGCTTCGGGGTCCCGGGGGCGGTATCCCCGCCGGATAGAGTCGATGAGTTCGGCTACCGCCACCGAGGGGTGGCGCAGGCTGTTGTCCTGCTGGTCCCGGCCGATCCATGAAATATACAGGACGTTCCTGGCCGACAGAACGGCTTCCAGGAAGAGATAGAGGTCGTCGTTCCTGCGGTTCCGGTCCCCCGGCATGGGGCGGGCGGCCATCCGGTCAAAAGAGACCGTCTCCTGCCGGCGGGGGAAATCGGTATCGTTCATGCCCAGCAGGCAGATAACCTTGAAGGGAAGCGACCGCATGGGGACCATGTTACAGAATGTGACCCGGCCGGTCAGGAAGGACTGGCCGCCTGTGGGCGTTGAGAGCTCCCGCGCCAGACAGGCCCGCATGACGGCCGGGCTGACCGTGCCGCCGAAACCCGCGGCCCGGCAATGGCCGCTGAAGCGGCAGACCGTTTCCCGCAGGGTTGCCGTCACTTCCTGCTCCTCGTCGCCGCCGGGCTCAAAAAATTCATCCAGTATATCGAGCAGGGTTTCCTGCCACTGGTCCGGGGTCTGCGCCTCCCGCAGTCTTCCACAGCTCCGCCGCAGTCTCTCCAGGAAGGCGGCAAGCCGGCCGAGCAGGATCGACTCCTCGGCGGATACGGGGCCGCAGGGAACAATATCATGAAAGACCGGCGCTTGCGCACCCCCGAAATAGCCGAGGAGCAGCCGCCGCAGTCCGAAGGACCAGGTATGCAGGTCCGTCATCTCCTGATCGTGCTCCAGCCTGTGGCTCCGGTCAAAACCCCAGCGGATGTTGCCCGCCCGGATCCAGCGGCGGATGACGGCCAGCCCTTCCTCGTCCATGCCCCACTTGCGCATGACCGCCCCGTTCTCCAGGAAAGCCGTCACCTCCGGCGCCGTGCATCTGCCTCCGGCCAGCTCGAACAGGGAATAAAAGGCCCCGGCCAGGGGGTGTTCCAGCAGGAGCGCCCTGTCGGCAAGCGCCCAGGGGATGTATCGCCCGTCTCCCGTCCGGTCGAATACCGCCCGAACGGCAAAGGCGTAGTTCTCGATATCCGGCGCCATGACCAGAATATGCCGGGGCTGCAGGTCCCGGTCCCCGGCAAACAGGTCGAGCAGGCGATCGTGCAGGACCTGGACTTCCCGCAGCCGGCTGTAGCAGGCATGAAATTGGACCGAATAGTCCGAGGCGGGAATGGCAGCCTTTTCTCCGTCCGGGGCGGACCGATCAACCAGGTCGAGCAGGTCCCGCTGCAGGGAAGCGAGGAGCCCGTCGCCTTCCGGCTCATGGTACCGCTCTTCTTCAACCAGCTCCAGGCCGCTCAACTGACGGAAAAACTCCTGTCCCGCCATGCCGCAGAAGGCCAGCAGGGGATTGCCCGCCTCAAAATAGCCGCTGACATCGGTCAGGTCCTTCCGGCGCCAGCTCCGCCGCCGCCTGGCCATTTGCGCTTCGGACGCCAGATCGGCCCAATAGTGGCGGCAGGGGTTGAGGTGAAAAAGGTGCACCTCCGTGTCGCGGCTGATCGCCTGGAGGACCTCCAGGTAGACCGGGGCGAGGGAGCTTGCCCCGAATACGCAGACCCTCTCCGGCAGTGCCCCCCGATCCAGGGCTCCGGCAAGCCACTTTTTCCTGAACCGGCGCAGCAGCTCCGCCCGGTGCGGCTGATTGCCGGCGGCCATTTTCCCCCACAGGCGGGCCTGCCATCCCTGATCACGGCCCGATTCCCACTCCAGCAGCATATCCGGCCGATACACCAGATACCGGTCAAACAGGTCGGCTATCTTTGCCGCCAGGTGAAAGGCCTTGCGCCCATCCGCATCATCGTCCAGATAGGATGCCGCCTCCCCCGGAACGGATGCGGCGTCCGCGCCGGTCAACAGCGCCAGGATCCGCCATTGCATGACCGGGCGTTCAAAAGCATCCAGGTGTTCGGGAACCTCAAGCTGCCCGGCGAAAATCCGCCAGATGAAACGGGCCGGCAGCGGAAAATCGAGATTCGCCGCAATCCCGGAATGGCGGGCAATCCTCTGGGACAGCCAGCGGGCCATTCCCTGGTTCTGCACCACAATGGTCTCGGGGACAAACGGATCGGCCAGTGGATCGGCGAGGATTTCCATCATCCTCCCGAACAGCGATTCGAGGCAGTTGGACTGGACAAGATGCAGCATGTTTTTCCGTCGGCCGGCGGTTCCTCATCCCTCGTTGCGGGGAGGGGCGAAAATATTCGATTTTATTTGGAAAATGATTTTTCTCCTGCTATAGTACTCCGATCCTTTCATTTACTCCAATCCAGACCGGTCGGGAATGAAAAAATCTTTCCTTTTTCATATCGTCCTGTTTCCGGCGGCCATAATCGGCCTGGCCTTTCTTTTTTCCCTCCCGTACCACAGCGTCAAGGAAAAAACCATCGCCGCCTTCAACAATGAGCAGCTCCTGCTGGCCGGCCAGGCCTCGCAGGGGATCAGCGGCACCTTTGCCATGTTCGAGAGGGACCTGCGCTATTTCACCGGGGAGCCCGCCGTCATCACCATGAACGACGCGGGGCGGGACATGCTCCGGGACTTCCTTGCCGCCCATTCCTCGGATCTCCTGGCCATTCTCCGCCTGGACCGCGACGGCGGAGTTCTCTTCCGCGTCGCCCGGCCGGAAGCGCTTCCGGAGGAATTGCCGGCCAACGTCCTTGCCCGGCTGCCTTCGTCGCCATCAACGGCCGTCCACAATATCTTTCTCCGGAACACCATCCTGGCCCTGCTTTTCAGTCCCATTGACGACGGCGGCACACCGGCGGGCGGACTCGCTTTTATCCTGTCCTTTGAGGAACTTGTCAACCGCTTCATCCAGCCTCTCAAGGCGGACCGAAACCGGCGCACCTGGGTCATCAACGGCGACGGCATTGTTCTGCACTGCCCCGATCCCGCGCACTTCGGCACACATATCAGCGAAACGGCCCAGGCCGTCGACGGATCATCGCTGCCGACCATCATGCGGGAAATGGCCCGGGGCGAAAAGGGGGCCGGCTCCTTTATTTTTCGCGATCTTCCCGGGAACGACACCCCGCGGGAAATCAATCATGTTGTTTTCATGCCGATCCGTCTGCCCGGCAACAATCACTGGTCCATCGCCGCCGCCGCTCCCGAAACGGCTGTCCTGGCCAACATGAACCATTTCCGCAACAACTGGCTCCAGGCCATGTCCGTTACCCTCCTGACCCTGCTGGGCCTGGGCTTTTTTCTGATCCGCTCCCAGGCCATGGCCAGAGAGGAGAAAAAACAGCAGCGCTACGAGGAACAGATGGTCGAACTCATGGACTTCACCCCCATCGGCATCATCGTCTATGACATCCGGGGGGCGCTGCTCTATGCCAATAACGCCGCCAGGGAGATGTGGCGGCAGCACTCCCCCGCCCGCCTCGAGGGGATGAATATTTTCGACATCATCCATCCCGATTACCGCGGCTTTGCCCGGCAGCGCTTCTGGGAAGCCCTGCGGGGACACTCCAGCGAACCGTACGTCCTCAGAATCTCCCTGCCGGGCGGGGAGATGCGCAGCATGGAAATACATACCTCCTCCTTTGACTTTTCCGGGCAGCGCTGCGGCGTATCGGTCCTGCAGGATGTCAGCCGGCGCCTCCGGATCGAGGAGGAGCAGCAGCGCCTGGCCACGGCAATGGCCAATACCCAGGACGCCATTGTCATCACCGACAGAAACGGCACCATTGAGTACGTCAATCCGGCTTTCAGCAGGATTACGGGGTACAGCAGGGAAGAGGCCATGGGCCGGAACCCGAGGATGCTGAAAAGCGGCCGTCAGGATCGGCCGTTTTATGAACATATGTGGCAGACCCTTCTGCAGGGCATGGTCTGGGAGGGCAGATTGATCAACCGCAGGAAGGACGGGTCCTTCTATACCGAACGTGCCTCCATCTCCCCGGTCCGGGGCAAGTACGGCGAGATCACTCATTTTGTCGCGGTCAAGCGGGACATCAGCCACGAGGTCGAACTGGAATCGCGCCTCCACCAGGCCCACAAGATGGAGGCCATCGGCACCCTTGCCGGCGGAATCGCCCACGATTTCAACAACATTCTCGGGGCAATAATCGGCTACACCGAACTGTCCCTGCTCCAGACCCCCTCGGGGTCACCGGTGCGTGAACATCTTCATCATATCCGCAACAGCGGCAAACGGGCCGCCGACCTGATCCAGCAGATTCTCACCTTCAGCCGCCAGTCGGCCCAGCGGGGCAAAATACCGGTCAACATCGTCCCCCTGCTCAAGGAAACCCTGAAAATGCTGCGCGCCTCCATACCCACAACCATCGACATGCGGCTTGAAATCGCCGAGCCCGAGGGCTGGATATCCGCCGATCCGGTCCAGGTGCAGCAGGTCATCATGAACCTGTGCACCAATGCCTTTCATGCGATGAGCGACAAGGGGGGCACCCTGACGGTGGGTCTGCGCAGGAAAGCCATGACCGGCGGCCCCGGCGAGGCGGGCGGAAACTTTTCCTGCCTGGAGCTGCAGGTCGCCGACACCGGCCACGGCATCGACCGGGCCATAATGGGCCGGATTTTCGACCCCTTCTTCACCACCAAGGAGCCGGGTGTGGGGACCGGCCTGGGCCTCAGTGTCGTCCACGGCATCATCCAGGATCTGGGCGGGACGATAGGAGTCGATTCCGATGCCGGCGGCACGACATTCACCGTGACGATCCCTGAAACCGGGCGGCCGGCGGTCGAGGAGCAGCCCCGGAACGGCAAACCCCCGCACGGATCGGAATCAATTCTTTTTGTCGACGATGAAGAGGATATCCGCAAGACGTACCGGATGATGCTTGAACAGCTCGGCTACCGGGTCACGGCATGCGAAACCCCGCTCGAGGCGCTGTCCCTGGTCGGGGATTCAACCCGCTGTTTTGACCTGGTGATCAGCGATCAGAACATGCCCCGGATGACCGGCACGGAACTGCTGGGCGAAATCCGGCGCCGGCGGCCGGACCTGCCGGTCATACTCTGCACCGGTTTCAGCGAACAGTTGACCGAGGAGACGGCCAGGCGGGCGGGCGCCAGTCAACTCCTGCTCAAGCCCATCGACTACCGCGTCCTGGCCGAAACAATCCACCGGACACTGCATGGCGGCGGACAGGCCCCACCGGGCTGACCCTATCTGGCCGCTTCCTCCGCCACCAGGGCGAGATTACGGCCCGTCGCCGCCCCCAGCCGCTCCCGGGCGGAATAATAGCCGGCCAGCGCCAGGGCCAGCCGTCCATAGGTCGCGGTCAGGTCGCGTTGCGCTTCATTCAGCCGTACCAGGGGCGACTCCCCCGCTTCATATTCGTTTTTGGCCAGTTCGCGGTTCTCTTCCACCAGCCGTACGCTTTCGCGCTGCAGCACGACCTGTTCACGGGCCGCCTCCAGCAGGGTCAGGTCCTGGCGCACCTCGGCGGCAATCCTGTTGCGCAGGTCCAGGAGGGCGTACTTGGCCTCCCGGCGGGCCTGCTCGGCTTCAAACCGCCTGGCCCTGTCCTCGCCGCCGGCATACAGGTTCCATGACAGGTTGAGCACGACGGAGGTGCTGAAATCATCCTCGGTCAGGGTGCCGTCGCCCTGGTTGACGCCGCTGGCGCCGCCGGCCAGCTCAAGGACGGGATAAAACAGGGCCTCGGCCTTGCCGACCGCCGCCTCGGCCTGCTTCACGATCAGCTCCAGTTCGGCGACGTCCGGCCGCTGCTCCAGGGCCTCCTCGATCAGCGTCTCCGGGTCGTCCCCGTTTTTGGTGACGTCGATCTTCTCGTCCAGGGGACTCAAACGGACATGCGGAGGAAAGGCCGCATCAGGGATGCCGAGCAGGGCGGCAAGTCCGTAACAGACCGCCTCAAATTCCCGCCTGGCGAGCAGGAGGGCGGTTTGGGCGGAGTTGATCTGGACCTGGATATTGAGCACATCGCCCCAGGGTCCCGCTCCCACTTCGTAGCGGTTTTCCGCGTCGCGCAGCTGCTGGGCATAGAATTCGCTGTCCGCCTCGGCGATCCCGACATTGGCCTGGGCCAGCTGAGCATTGAAAAACGCCTCGGCAACCGCGGCCACCAGAAGGCGCTGCGCATCGGTCCGGGAGGCATCCGCCGATTCCTCGCCGTACCGGGCCTGCTGTTCATTGAATGACCGGTAAAAGCCGTCAAACAGGACCCAGGAGGCCTGAAGACCGGCGGCATAATCCTCGGTCGTCCGGTCGAAATCCCGGCCCGAGATCCGGCTCAGGGCCCTGTTTATTTCCCAGGCATTTTCCGACATCCTGGTCCGGCCGCCGCTGGCGGTCGCATCAAGGCGGGGCCTCCAGGCGGCGACCGCCTGCCCGACCCGGGCTCTGGCCTGTTCCACGCGCGCCAGGGCTGCGCTCATCGTCGGATTGGAGGCGATGGCCATTTTCTGCGCCGTCTCCAGGTCAAGCTCCTCGATGGTGCTGAAATCGGGAGGCGACTGTGTTTCATCATCCCCGCTCCAGGCGGTGCCTGCCGCCATGACCGCAATAATCATCAGCAGTCCGAAAAATTTGCCCTTCACAACATCCTCCAATGCTTTCCTGCCCGGACAGGTATTGAAGCTGAACCGTGGTGCCCTGTTTCCTCCGGCCCTGCCCACCGGACTGATCTCAGCGCCGCCTTCCCCACAGGGGGTCCTGCCCGAAACGGTCCAGCCACCAGTCTTCGGCATCGTAAATATGATCTTCCGGCGGGACAAGGGGAAAGCGATAGGCTTCGCAGTAGCGCATGAGCAGATTGTAGGCTTCGGTCAGTCTGTACATCATTTCCCTGTCGCCTCCGGCAGCCTTGTCCCTGGTGTCCGGGTGGTGCTGCTTGCTGAGCCGGCGGTAGGCTTTTTTCATTTCCGCCGCGGTGGCCCGTTCACCCAGACCGAGAAGTTTGCGCGCCCTTTCAATGGCCTGCCATTCTTTGCGGGTCATGTTCTGCTCTTCCAGCTTTTTTCCGTTCCCCGCAGGAGGCGGGTGATATTCTGCCAATGTTTGCCCCAGATCAGCAGGACCACGAACGATGCCAGCACGATTTTCCATGCCGGTTCACCGAGGAGCCACAGACCCGGAATGATGGCCAGCGAGCCGAGGAGGGAGCCCAGCGACACGAAACCGGACACCCCGATGGCGGCGCCGAAGACCAGCAGGCCCAGCAGCACGGCCGCGGGAGCGAGAAAAAGGAAAACGCCCAGCCCGGTCGCCACTCCCTTGCCGCCCCTGAACCCCAGATACACCGGAAACATATGGCCCAGCACCGTCGCGGCCCCGCACAGGGCAATGAGCGTTGTTTTCTCCGGCGCGTCCGGCAGCACCCGCGCGGCAATGAACATCGGCATATATCCCTTGGCAACATCGGCCAGCAGGGTCAACAGTCCCAGCTTTTTCCCCAACAGACGGGTGACGTTCGTGGCGCCGATATTGCCGCTGCCCCGGGTGCGGATGTCTATTCCACTGCTCCTGGAAAGCAGAACGCCGAACGGAACGGCGCCGACAAGGTAGGCAGCAAGGATGAGCAGGCAGGGAAACAGGGTCATGGGGCTCTCACCGGCGGACAATCAGAGCTTGTTCCGTTTCAACACAAGATGCAGTTCGCAGGCCGCCGCGTAGGCGGCTATCTCGTCCTGCAGGCCACTGACATAGGGACAGTCCGTCACCGCCAGCAGAGACCGGCGGAGGCGGTAGGCCGCTTTCGGTTCCCCGGAGCCTTGGAACGGCTCGACCATGTAAGGAAAAATCTGCGGTCGGCGGCACACCTCCGGCCTGCCGGAGTAGATCCGGCAGCGGGTCGTCCCCGGGGCAAGATTGGGACAGTCGGACCCTTTCGGCAGGATCATGCTCCAGCCGTTTTGCCAATGAACAAGGGCCGGTTCATCCAGGCGGTAGAAGGGCCGGCCGCCGAGCCGCAGCTCGTCCTCATCGTCGGCCCGACGGCGGCGGCTTGCGGGACTGTCATGCCGGGTCAGCGGGAACGACTCCAGTTCACCCGGAGCGAGCGGTATCTCGAAAAATTCCTGGGCCATGGCGGCATCCGGGCCGGTACAGCACAGGTCGCAGCCGCACGGACCGCAGAGCAGGCTGTTGATCCTTTCCAGCTCCACGGTCAGCACCTCCTGCTGCAGCAGGACGAAATCGGCCGTCAAGGGATCCAGGGGGTTGTTTTCTTCATCAACCACGCCGACATGCGAGTATCGCCCCTGCTTCATCGCCTCCAGCCGGGCCAGGCTCCCGCCGTATCCGGCCAGCAGCTCCCGGGGCCGGTCATACAGCGCCCCGGCGGTTTCAATGGGTTCGGGCAGCTCGTCGAGGACCTCCCCCACCGAGGTCCTGGGGTCGAACAGGAACAGGAACCGGAGCATGGAGACCAGCGGCAGCACAGGCTGGCGGAGCAGCCTGAGGCCGTCGGCGTACTGAATGTTCGATTGCTTCACCCTTGCCTCCCATGCGTCCATAATTGCCACTGATCCTACACAATAAGGACGGGGAACACAAGCAGGGCGGCATCAACCCACTCTTTTTCCTGGCAGGGAAATTCTCTTTCCTTTACAGTATCTCCTTTCATGCATATTTTTAAATTTAATTGCCGCCAATCCTCAGCAGCGTTTTGATCATGGTTTGAAACGTATTAAAATTATGTGTATTAGTCATTTCGATCGCAGGGAGAAATCCCACGTTCGCGGTGCACGGCTTTTTTTCAAGTACCAGCAATACATTTGCTGAGGATTGGCGGTAATCAGAATTTTTTTTAACAAGATATTCCCGATCACGATCATGGCCATCCGAACAATACTCACTTTTCCGGATCCGGTTCTGCGGCAGAAGGCCGCCAAGGTAACCAGTTTTGACGACGAGCTGAAACAACTCGCCGCCGACATGGCCGAAACCATGTACAACGCCCCCGGCGTCGGCCTGGCGGCCAACCAGATCGGCGTCCTGCTCCAGATCGTCGTTGTCGACATCAGCGAGATGGAGGGAAGAAAATTCATCACCCTGGTCAATCCCGTCCTCTCGGAAGGGGAAGGAAGCATGGTCGACGAGGAGGGCTGCCTCAGCGTCATCGAATACACCTCGCCGGTCAAGCGCTTCAGGAAGATCAAGGTCAGTGCCCGGGACCTGGACGGCAATCCCCTTGAATTTACCGCCGAAGACCGCTTTGCCAGGATTATCCAGCATGAAGTCGACCACCTGCACGGCAAGCTCTTCATCGACCGGATCAGCTCCCTGAAGCGGACCCTCTACAAGAAAAAGCTGAGAAAAATTCTCCAGGCCGAGGCATGAGTTCCCCCCCTTTCCGCCTTATCTTCATGGGCACCCCCGACTTCGCCGTGCCCGCCCTGCGGGCGCTGGCAGCCGGACCGGACCGGGTGGTCGCCGTCGTCTGCCAGCCGGACAAGGCGCGGGGCCGGGGCCGGAAACTGACTCCCCCGCCGGTCAAGAGGACGGCGGCCGAACTCGGCATACCCGTTCTCCAGCCTGCCTCCATCCGGACCGCATCCTTTCTCGATGAAATACGGGAACTCCGCCCCGACCTGATCGTGGTCGCCGCCTACGGGAAGATTCTCCCCGGCAGCCTCCTGCGCCTGCCTCCTCTCGGCACCATCAACATCCATGGCTCACTGCTCCCCCGATACCGGGGCGCGGCCCCGATCCAGTGGGCGGTGATCAACTGTGAGCCGGAAACGGGCATTACCATCATGCAGATGGACGAAGGCATGGACACCGGCGACATCCTGCTCCCGGTTGCGATCCCCATCGGCGAGGACGACACCGCCGGCACCCTCTTCGCCAGGCTGGCGGAGCTGGGCGGCGAAACCGTGGTCCGGGCCATCGCCCTTCTCAAGGAGGGAAAGCTTCAGCCCCGGCAGCAGGACGACCGCCTGGCCACCGAGGCGCCGATGCTGTCCAAGGAAATGGGCCATATTGACTGGAGCCGGGACGCCCGGAAAATACATTGCCTCATCCGCGGCCTCGATCCCTGGCCTTCGGCCTTCGGCTTCCTGGACGGCACCAGGGTCCGCTTCTTCCGCCCCCTGGTGGTCGAAGGCCCGGTGGGCGAGCCTCCGGGCACCCTCTGCCGGGCCGACGACCAGGGCCTGCTCATCGCGACGGGCACGGATTATCTCCTGGTCCGGGAAGTGCAGCTCGAGGGAAAAAAACGCATGGATGTCCGCTCGCTGCTCTGCGGCGCCGAACTCCCGGTGGGGGAGCGGTTCACATGAGCGGGGCCGCGTATCTCGACTGTTTTTCCGGCATCAGCGGCGACATGCTTCTCGGCGCCCTTCTGGACGCCGGCCTGCCGGAGGCCGAACTGACCGCCTCCCTTGATTCCCTTGGCCTGTCCGGTTATCGGCTGGACATTCACCGGGCAGGCGGCTCGCCGCTGCGGGCCACCAGGGTAGAGGTGGCGGTGAATGAACCGCAGCCGCACCGCCGCCTGCCCGACATCGAAAACATCCTCGCCGCCGGCGGTCTCGACCCGGAGGTCAGGACAAAGGCCCTGGAGATTTTTCACCGCCTGGCCGAGGCCGAAGCTGCCGTTCACGGCTGCGGGGTCAATGAGGTGCACTTTCACGAGGTCGGCGGCCTGGATGCCATGGTGGACGTTGTCGGGGTTGTGAGCGGTTTTCTCCGGCTCGGCGTCACCGACATCCACTGCTCGCCGCTGCCCATGCCGCGCGGCTGGATCGGCTGCGCCCACGGCGAGCTGCCGCTGCCCGCGCCGGCAGTCTGCGAATTGCTGCGCGGCATCCCGGTCTATGGCGAGGCGGTGGAGCAGGAACTGGTCACCCCGACCGGCGCGGCCATTGTCGCGGTGCTGGCCGCCCGGTTCGGCCCCATGCCGCCCATGCGGATACACCGCACCGGTTACGGCGCCGGCAGCCGCAGCCGCTCCGACGGCCGGCCCAACCTGCTGCGGCTGATCACCGGCGAACGCTTCGCCCCGGCGGAAGCCCAGACCGTCGACGTGATCGAAACCGCCCTGGACGACTGGAGCCCCGAGACCTGGCCCCACGTGGCTGAAAAGCTGCTGGCCGGCGGGGCCCTCGATGCGGTGCTGGTCCCGATCCAGATGAAAAAAGGGCGCCCCGGTTTTCTGCTGCGGATCATCTGCGACCCGTCCGCCGCCGAGGCGGTCAAGAATATCCTCTTCCGGGAAACAACCGCCATCGGCCTGCGGTACCACACGGAACAGCGGCGGACCCTGCCGCGGGAAGCCGTGACCCTGCAGACCAGGTGGGGGCCGGTGCGGGCCAAGAAGATCGTCACCCCCGACGGACCGGTCATCCGCCCCGAGTATGAAGAGTGCCGCCGCCTTGCCCTGGACAACGGGGTCCCCGTCCGGACAGTGTATGAAGAAGTTGCGCTCTGCTCCCGGAGTGCTGCCTCGTAACCATGGACCGCCTGTTCATGTTCATTGCCACCGGGGCGGGAACGGGCTACCTGCCCAAGGCCCCCGGCACCTGGGGGTCGCTGCTGGGCGTCGCGCTGTGGTTCGGGCTCCGCCACCTGGGCCCGGCATCCTATGTCCTCATCATCGCCGCCCTGTTCCTCGTCGGCGCGGCCTGTGCCGGCGCGGCGGAAAAGATCGTCGACCATGCCGATCCGGGCCTCGTCGTGATCGATGAAATCGTCGGCCAGTTGATCGCCCTGACCGCGGCGCCCCACCATCCCCTGGCGGTGCTGGCCGCCTTTCTGCTGTTCCGGCTCTTCGACATCCTCAAGCCCTTCCCGGTGGGCTGGTTCGACCGCCACATCCACGGGGGGCTGGGCATCATGCTCGACGATGTCATTGCCGGCCTCTACGCCCTGCTGCTCGTGCAGATTATCTGGAGGCTGGCCAACCCGTGAACGGCGTAATCGACTTCCACACCCATGCGTTTCCCGATGACCTTGCGGCCCGGGCCATTGCCCATCTCGAAAAGGAGGGCAATGTCAAGGCCTGCCTGAACGGCACGGTGACCGACCTGCTCCGGTCAATGGACCGGGCCGGAATCGAAAAAAGCGTCATCTGCTCCATAGCGACCCGGCCCCAGCAGTTCAACTCGATCCTGGAGTGGTCGAAATCGATCCGGTCCGACCGGCTGGTTCCTCTTCCCTCGATCCACCCGTTGTCGGAAAACCCCGCCGGCGAGCTCCGCATCATTGCCGGAGAAGGGTTCCCCGGCATCAAGATGCATCCCTACTACCAGGATTTCGCCCTGGACGCGGAGGAGATGGCCCCCATATACGAGGCGCTGATCGACAACAACCTCATGGTGGTCATGCATACCGGCTTCGACATCGCCTTTCCCCGCATTCCCCTGTGCGACCCGGCCCGCATCATCAAGGTTCTGGATGATTTTCCCGGCCTGAAAATGATCACCACCCACCTGGGCGCCTGGGACCACTGGGACGAAGCCCGCCGGCTCCTCATCGGCCGTCCCGTTTACATGGAGCTGTCCTATGCCCTCGACTTCCTCGATGCGGATACGGCGCGGCAGATGATCATCAGCCACCCCCCGGAATACCTCCTGTTCGGCTCCGATTCCCCCTGGTCGGACCAGGAAAACACCCTGCGTCTCCTCCGGCGGCTTGAGCTTGATCCCGTCCTGTTCCGAAACATCGTCCGCGACAACGGTAAACGCCTCCTGGCAGGGTGAAAGGGGGCTGTCCCCCTTTTTTCCGGCATCCCACCGTGTATTACCTGCGTGATCTTGACATATTGGTTTTTTTGCGGTAGTTGTTACATTTTGCAGAAGGGGAGGGCAGTCCCGCCTTGCAGGGTATTCCATGATTGTTCGCACCGGCGCCGCAGCAAGCCTGCCGGCCCGGCGACAGAATACGAATCGCCCCGGAAACGCCAATCATGGCATAGCCGCCCTGTTCCTCCGGAACCTTCCCGCGTGGCCCGGTCATCTTCATAAACAACAAGCAACTTCGTAATCCGGTGCAAGTATGGCGAAAAAGAAAACAGAAACATATCCCGCGTTCAGTGCCGAGGTCATGGCCGAGCCGGGCGGTGAACACCTGAACAGCTGCTTTTCCTGCGGCGCCTGTTCCGGCATCTGCCCCGTGAGCCAGGCCATTCCGGAGTTCGACCCGCGAAAAATCATCCATATGATCCGCATGGGACTGGCCGAACGGCTCCTCTCCTCCGACCTGATCTGGTACTGCTCCGGCTGCCGCAGCTGCGTTTTCGTCTGCCCCCAGGAGGTCAGTTTCGCCGATATCATGAAGGCCCTGTACAGCCTGGCCAGGCAAAAGGGATTTATCACGGACAGGCAGCTGGTGGAAAAAGGCAAGGCGGCCGAGGTCCGGCGCGACCTCTGCGTTTCCTGCCTCACCTGTGTCCGGGTCTGTCCCTGGGAAATCCCCAAAATCGACGCGGACGGCCTCGCCGTGATCGATGTCGAGAGGTGCAGGGCATGCGGCATCTGCGTGGCGGAATGCCCCGCCCGGGCCATAGCGCTGAACGAATCCGAGGACGAGCGCCTGCTCGCCGCCTGCGGAATGCAATAATACGGAGATAACCATGAGCTTTACCCCCGATATAAGGTTGTTCAGTTGTCACTACACCTCCCAGCAGAGTTGCGGCGCGGAGCTGCTGAAGCTCGGCTTCCCGGAAAACATCCGGCTGAACCGGGTTTCCTGTACAGGGAAACTGCAGGTGACAACCCTGCTCAAAGCCTTTGAAGAAGGCGCCGACGGGGTCTATGTTGTCGGCTGCCCCGTCGATGCCTGCCACAACGTCAAGGGCAGCCTGCGGGCCGCCAAAAGGGTTGAGGCCGTCCGACAGGCGCTCGTCGAGTTGGGGGTGGAGCCCGAGCGGGTGGCGATGTACCACCTGCCCCGCGGTCTGCATCCGGAATTCATCAACGCCGGCCGGGAAATGAATGAACGGATCGGGAAACTGGGCCCCGGCCCTTTCCGCCTGGACCGGCAAGCGGAAACCACCTTGATGGGAGCGTGAAATGATCGTCGCGGAACGAAAACCCCTGGCGGAAATCGTCGACATGGTCAAGGGCCATGACAAAATACTGGTGCTGGCCTGCCGCGGATGCGTCACCGTCTGTTCGGCGGGCGGTGAGCGGGAAGCCGCCATTCTGGCCTCCCTGATCCGGCTCGGCCTGCAGAAGATCGGCTCTTCGGCCGAGGTCATTGAAGGGTCCCTGGTCCGCCAGTGCGACAAGGAGTATATTGACGCCATCGACCGGTGGCAGGGGCAGTATGACGCCATCCTGTCCACCGCCTGCGGGGTCGGGGTCAATTTCATCGCCAACCTGCGGCCCGGCGACAATGTCTATCCCGCCCTGAACACCACATTTTTCGGCGGCTCCGCCCAGCAGGGGATATGGAGCGAACAGTGCGCCGGCTGCGGCGACTGCGTCCTCCACCTGACCGGCGGCCTGTGCCCGGTCGCCCGGTGCGCCAAAAGCCTGATGAACGGCCCCTGCGGGGGCTCGGTGGACGGCCGCTGTGAGATAGACCGGGATGTCGACTGCGTCTGGCAGTTGATCTATGACCGCATGGGCCGCCTCAACCGCCGGGAGGAGCTGCAGGCCGCCGCGCCCATTCGCGACTGGTCCGCCGCCGGCCATGGGGGGCCGCGCAAACAGGTCCGCAAGGACCTGACCCTGTAGCCCCCGGGGAGCTTTCCCATGCCGGAGCGGCGCCTGGTCATCGGCAGACAACAGGTTCACGACAGGGTCGGTGAGCTGGGCAAGCTGATCTCGGCCGATTACGCCGGCAAAAATCTCGTGGTGGTCGGGGTGCTCAAAGGCGCCTTCATCTTCCTCGCCGATCTGGTCCGCGTCATCGACATTCCCCACCGGATCGATTTTGTCCGCGTCGCCAGCTACGGGAACAGCACCGCCTCATCCGGGGCCATCCGGCTGGCCAAGGATGTTGAAACCGACCTGCGGAACAGCCATGTACTGCTGGTCGAGGACATCGTCGACAGCGGGATCACCATCGCCTGGCTGATGGAAAAATTCATGGAAAAACAGGCGGATTCCGTCCGGATCTGCGCTCTCATCAACAAAATGGAACGCAGGGAGCGACCAGTCGACATCGACTACGTCGGCTTCACCCTGAAGAGCGGTTTCCTGGTGGGCTACGGGCTCGATTATGCCGAGCAGTACCGTTCCCTTCCCGCCATATACACCCTGGAATTCTGAGACACAAGGAGGAGCCATGCCGCCCCGAAAAATCGGCGTCATTCTTTCCGGCTGCGGCCATCAGGACGGGGCCGAAATCCATGAGGCAACCCTGACCCTGTGGGCCATCCACAAGCACGGGGCCGACTTCCAGTGCTTTGCGCCGGACATACCCCAGCATCATGTCCTCAACCATATAACCGGCGAGGAAATGAACGAGCGGCGCAACGTTCTCATTGAATCGGCCCGCATCGCCCGGGGCAATATCCTCGATCTCAAGCTGTTCGACCCCGGGGCCTTCGACGCCCTGATCCTGCCCGGCGGCGTCGGCGCGGCCAAGAATCTCTGTACCTATGCCTTCGACGGCCCCGACTGCATGGTCAACGAGGATGTCGCCCGCGCCGTCAAGGCCATGCACGGGGCGGGCAAACCCATCGGCGCCCTGTGCATCGCCCCGGTCATTGTGGCCAGGGTCCTCGGCAACGTCGAGCTGACCACCGGGCAGGATGCGGCAACAGCGGACAACCTGGCCAGAATGGGAGCGCGCCACACCCCGACCGGGCAGGGCCAGGTTGTGGTGGACCGGACCAACAGGATAGTCACCACCCCCTGCTACATGCTCCCGTCCCGGGTCGACCAGATCGCCGATGGCGCGGAAAACCTGGTCAAGGCCGTCCTCGAGCTGTGCGGTTGACGGCCCCCGGCTGGGGTGGGGCAGTTGGCATTCTGGAGTCGGCAGTCGGCAGCTGGCAGTCGGCAGTTGGTTGGGGTGAGCTGCGCGAACCCCAACAATTCCGACCGGTTACGTTGGGCTTCGCGGACTCAGCCCAACCTACGAAACTCGCAGCCGGACAAAGGGAAATAACCCGGAGGACCCGGCCCATCGACACCGCTGACTTGTCCCAAGGCCGGGTTCCCCCGGGAAAAACCCGTTATTCCTTTGCGCCCAGCCTCGGCAGAACTACTTCGGCAAGCCTCCGGACCGTCTCGGGATCATCCCCGGAAACCTGGAACGTCACCTTGCCCCGGTTGTTGACCAGCAGCCAGTAGCGCATGGATTCCTCGTCGTAGCTCATGACCGCTTCATCCCCCAGACCCTCGACATTATCCACCTTGCCCTCCAGGGCGCCGCGGAGGCCTTCATAGGCATCCGCCCCGTGCCGGTAGACAACGAATGTCCGGCGCGGCAGGGATTCATCTTCAAAAGCCACGATATACACGCATTTGTCGTCATAGGCTTTGCTGTCCAGCACCCGTCCCTTGACGGCGAGGGCGACCTCCTCGTCGGGAATGAAGCTGCAGACATCCGCCCCCGGCTCTTCACCATGGGCCGGAAAAGCAAAAAAAGGGGCGGCGGCAAGAGAAGCGGCGAGCAGGACCGTTCGAACACTGTTACCCGATAATTTCTTGTACATCGTCTACCTCCTGTTGAATTTTTTCCCCTATAATGCACGACAGTGCCGGGCACTGCGCTGATTCAATCTCTCCCCGCCCGGGCTGACCCGGAAGTTCAGTCCGCGCTCCCCTTCTCCGTTCCTTCCTCCGCCCCCGCAATCTCAACCCATTTGTCTTTCCGCGCCGAGTCAAGACTTGCCTCGCATATCCTGACCGCCGCCAGGCCATCCTCCCCCGGCACCGGATTGACGCCGTATCCTGACAAAAAAGCGCACCATTCGTGCAGCAGGGAAATGATGGTTTCAGTGGGCCCTTCCGGCCGCAGCCTGGTCACCTCGGTGCCGCGGATCAGCTCCAGGGTATGGTGCACCTGGTCGCCGTGGAGCTGCCCCTGGTAGCCGACGAATTCAAACCGCCCGGACCGGGCGCAGCCGACCTTGGAGCAGTCGACGGTGCCGACCACATTCTGCTCCATCTCGACGAGCACCGCCAGCAGATCCTCGAGGATCTCCTGATGCTGCCGGCGGAAAACAGCCATCACCCTTTGCACCTCGAGACCGGTGATGAAGCGGAGGGCGTCAAAAACATGGACCGCGGTATGAATACTCACTCCCGCACCCGCCAGGGAGGGGATCGAGTGCCAGGCAAGCGAAGAGGGTTCGAGACGCTGGTTGGCGGAAAAACTGAACAGGGTGCCGATCTCCGCCAGCTGCCGGCGCAATGCCCGGACCACCGGATTGAACCGCAGGGTCTGCCCGCAGGTCAGGGGCACCCCCGCTTCGCGGAACAGGGCGACGATTTCAGCGGCAGCGGCGCTGCTCACGGCAAGCGGCTTCTCGATGAGCAACGGTTTGCCGGCCGCCGCGCACAGCCTGGCGATATCCGGATTGAGCGCGGGGGGGACAACCGCGACAACCGCCTCCACCTCCGGGTCAGCGACCAGGTCACGCCAGTCTGCATGCCGGACGCAGTTCCACTCCGCCGCCTGGTCCTCTCCCTCGGCCGATCGCCGGCTTATCGCCGCCAAGCGCAATCCGGCCACATCCTGGACGATGTGCCGCGCGTAGCGGCTGCCATGCCGCCCGGTGCCGATGATTCCTACCTGTATCGTCATTGTCCGTCCACTTCAGCGTACCAGTTCGCCTATGCCGACGACCCGGACCCGGCCGGTCAGCAATTCACCGCAGCCGTTCAGGGCTTCCAGGGTTGCCTCGCCCGGATGACCGATGCCGATGGCCTCCCCGGAGCGCACCGCCAGTTCCACCAGTTCACCGAGCCGCAGGCAAATGTCCTCGCGCCTGTCGCTGTTGTCGAGAAAAACATGGCGGCGGCCGGTCGGTATTCCCAAAGACCGGGCGGTCTCCATGGCTACGGAGCGGGGAGTGGTGCCCGAATCAATGAAGAACAACCCATTGCCGGCGATCCGGTGCAGAAAAAGCCGCACGGCCTCCGGATTTTCGGTAAACCGCGAACCCATATGGTTATTGACGCCCACGGCCCGGGGAACCGCCGCCAGGTTCCGCGCAACCTTTTCGGCGATCACCTCGGGCGGATCGTCGGCCAGCAGTGTTCCCGGCCCGGAATTCCGGGCCGGATCATGGGCCTCCATGGGCATATGCACCAGCACATCACGTTCTTCCCGCCAGGCGCGCTCCTGCAGCGCCGGGGTAAAGGGCCCGTCCGGAAGAAAGGAAAAGGTCAGGTTGAGATCCAGGTCGATGAGGGCCTCGCCGATCCGCTGATGATACCCCATGTCGTCAATGATAATGGCCACCAGGGGCAGAGCCGCACCCTTGCAGGGACCGCCTCGGTCTGCCGCCGCCGAGCCCTCGGGCGGCGGACTTTGGGCGAAAGCGGAAGACAATCCCGCCCGGGGGGCAAGCAGGCCGATTGCCGCGATCAGGCAGGCTGCCCCCGCAAAGCGCGCATACGTCATCGGGCCCGGCCAATGCATGGGGACCGACTATTTGTTCCTGCCGAGAACATAGCCGGCCAGGGCATGGAGCATGGCCAGGCTCTCCCGGTCACTGTGGCCGGAGAAGATGTCCAGGGCGGCGACCGCCTCACCGACGAGCTTTTCCGCGGTACGCCGGGCCGAGGTGAAGCCGCCGTTGGCCTCGATCAGCCCGCTGACCGCCGGCAGGTTCCGTCCCCTTCCGGATTCCCCGATTATGAGGCCGGCCAGGAGATCGCGCTCCGGTCCATCGGCGTTGGCAAGGGCCCTGATGAACGGCAGGGTCAGTTTCCCCTCGGCCAGGTCGTTGCCTGTCCGTTTGCCGGTCGCGGCTGTTTCGCCCCGGTAGTCAAGGAGGTCGTCCACAACCTGGAACGCCGTGCCCAGCTTGAATCCGTATTCCGCCAGCGCCCGGCGCCGGGGACCGTCGCCGCCGCCGAACAGGGCCCCTGTCTCGCAGGTGGAAGCGATCAGCATGGCGGTCTTGCGATGAATGATGGCAAAATACTGTTCTTCGGTGATGGAGCAGTCGGCCACGTACCGGAGCTGGAGAAATTCGCCGTCCACCATCTGCCCGGTGGCCCGGCAGAAAACCTCCAGTCCGTCCAGCCCGGCGAGCCGGCCGACAAGATGCATGGATCGTGCGTGCAGCCAGTCCCCGGCAAGGATCGCGGCATTGGGGCCAAACCGCTGCGCGACGGAATCGCGGCCCCTTCTTTCGGCGGCCTTGTCGATCACGTCGTCATGGATGAGGGTGGCGACATGCAGATACTCGAACGCAGCGGCGAGCCTGTAGACACTGTTGTCCGGCTCCCCGCACATTCTGGCGGAAAGGATGGCGAGCAGGGGCCGGATCCGCTTTCCCCCCCCGAACAGGGCGTATGCAATTATCTCGGCCAGAAACGGATCACACCCCGCCAGTACCTCGGCAAGGTCCCCGCGCATCGCCTCTTCCAGGCACGCGGCTTCCCGGCCGGCAAAACTCCGCAGGGATGCGGCATCAGTCGTCTTGATGTCGTTCATCTTCCTCTCTGAAAAAATTCCCCACTTCCTCAAGATCACGGCTCAATGGACTCGGAGGAAGACTCCGCAGGAACCGGCGCCCGTATCCCTTGGTGAAAAGCCGCACATCCAGCACCGCCATGACCCCCCGGTCGCTCCGGCAGCGCATCAGCCGTCCCACCCCCTGCCGGAGGCCGAGCACCGCCCGCGGCACCTGAAAATCAAAAAAGGGGTTGCCGCCCGATGTCCTGATCCTGTTTATCCTCGCCATAATAACAGGGTCGCTGGGGACTTCAAACGGTAATTTGTCTATGATCACCAGGCTCAACGATTCGCCGGGGATATCGACCCCTTCCCAGAAACTGGCCACGGCGAGAAGCACCGACTCCCTGTCCCCGCTGAAACGCTCCAGCAGCTCACGGCGGGAAGCCGTTCCCTGCAGGAGCAGCGGATAGGGCAGCACGTCGCGGAGTGCCTGATACGCCTTCTCCATCGCCTGCACGGAAGTGAACAGGACCAGGGCCCTGCCCCGGGACAAGCCGATCAGGGCGCCGCAGGCAAGGAAAAGAAAAATGACTCCATATGAAGAACTGGTTGATGCATTGATTGCAGAGATCCGTTCCATGAATGAAAAGCTTAATATTCCTGCTTGTATTAAGGAGTATGAAGGCGGAATCATTGACGAAGCAGAGTTCAATGATAAATTAGGGACAGTAGCAGAGCTGGCAGTAGGTGATGCATGCACCGGCTCCAACCCAAGACCGATCACGGCCGCTGAGATGGAGAAACTGTTAACCTGTTGTTACTATGATAAAGAGGTAGATTTTTAAATAATCTCCAGCATATGAATGCAATGTGTGCGGCAGGCGCAGAACCCTTTGGTTTTGCGCCTGTTGTGCGTGAAAAGAGGTTTGACAGTAAAGTTCATCTATGATATGGTAATCGGGAAAATAATTGAAGTTCAGACTTACCGAACCATAACAGAAAGCATGGGATATCAGAATGGAGCAGGCAATTTTAGTAGTGAGTTTTGGAACGACTTATCATGAAAGCAGAATGAAAACCATAGAAGCCATCGAGCAGTCCATAAAGGAAGAATTTCCTGAGTATGAGCTGCGCCGGGCATTTACAAGCCGGATTATTATTGGAATATTAAAAAAACGAGACAACATATACATAGACAGTGTGGCGGAAGCTCTGGAAAAGCTGGCTCTGGAAGGTTTTCAGCGTGTAATCGTACAGCCCACCCTTGTGATGGGAGGAGAAGAGAATGACGGCATGATAGCTGCCGTAAAGCAGTATGAGAACCGGTTTCACCGGATCCTGTGCGGAAAGCCGCTGCTTTCGGAGGAAGAGGATTATAAAAGGCTTTGCAGCGTGCTGGCAGAGGACACAAAGGAATATGATCGGGAAGGAACGGAGATCCTATTCATGGGACATGGTACGGAACATGAAGCCAATGAGTGCTATCCGCGCCTGGCGGAGGTTTTTAAGCAGAATGGATACGGCAGGTATCATATAGGAACCGTGGAGGCGGAACCATCTTTTGAAGCTGTAAAAGAAGAGGTAGATAAAACCGGTTCGGGCCGTATGGTGCTGCAGCCGCTTATGATCGTATCCGGGGATCATGCTCATAATGATATGGCA
>JALHJD010000235.1 GCA_022837185.1 Desulfobacteraceae bacterium | reverse complement strand
GGTGGTCTGGTTCGAGGGCAACTACTCGGACTACGAGAAGGACTGGAAGGCGCGCATGGGGACCGCCGCCGACCAGCCCCACCGCATCAAGTACCGGCATTTGACGAGGTGACGGAACCCGGCGGTGTAAGGACAGTATGAAGTCGGCAGTCGGCAGTCGGCAGCCTGCAGTCCGGAGTTTGCAGCCTGGCGGCTTGCTGGTTTGAAGAACCCGCCAGCCGCGTTCCTGGGTTTTGCTGGCTCAGCCCAACCTGCGAAACTGGAGAGAAAGGGGAATACACATCAGGTTGGAAGGCAGTCGGCAGCTTGCAGTCCGGAGTTTGCAGCCTGGCGGCTTGCTGGTTTGAAGAACCTGACAGGCTCACAGTCTGCAGCCGGAAAAGCTGACGGCTGTTTTCGATTTCGATGGCGATCCCGATTTCGATTTGAACAGGATAATTCCTGGGCCGGGTTGATAAAATTCGCACCTTTCGGTATCGATACCCATTCCGCGGAGAGAATCGCGAAAAAAATGTATTCGTGCATTGTAAAGATAATATGAGAGGAAACAATGACGCCGGAGGAAATGCGCTGGAAGGCGATTGATCTGTTCCTGCACCGTTTTCATTGAAGCCAGGCGCTTCTTGCCGTGGGGCAGGAAAAAACAGGGAGGCGGGATGAGAACGCGATCAGGGCCGTGGGGGCGTTTGCCGGCGGCATTGCCGGTTCCGGCCATGTCTGCGGCATCCTGCTCGGCGGGGTGGCCGTGATTTCCAGCCTGTACAGCCGGGGCAGCCTGGACGACAAGGAAAACCCCCGCCTGTGGGCCGCGAGCAGGACGTTCCTGCAGCGGTTCGAGGAACTGGCCGAGCCGTTCGGCGGAATCAACTGCCGCGACATCGCCGGAATCGACTGGCGGGACCGGGAGGCGGTCAGGGAATATTACGCCGATCGGGAGAGCACCAGGAGAAACTGCATTCAACTGGTCGGCGAAGCAGCGTATGCCCTGGGAGTGCTGCTGGAGGAGGAGGCGGCCGGGGAGAAGAACGATCAGTAAGACCCAGCCGGGAGTGTCATCAGGCGGGGAATGAACCTGCTCCGGTTTAGATGGTCCGGGGTATCAGCGGGACAGAACGCTATCCTTCCGTTTGCCGCCGGGCAATTATGTCAGCGTATCCCCTGTCAACACTCTTGATGTGGTTGACTACCCAGTCGCACATAAAATTCATGACGTCCACCGCCAGGCCTATTTTTTCTTCTTCAAACTCTTGCATGAACCGGTCCACTTTCCTGATAAAGTCACGGTGTTTTTCCTTGTGGTTGGCAGCATCGGGATAGGGAATCGAGTCAAAGAGATTTTCCTCGGTCTGAAAGTGCTCTGTCAGGAACACATTGAGTTCGTTGAATATTTCGCTCATAACCGCCCTTGATTCACCTTTCCGCATTGCCTTCTCAAGTTTGGTGATTGTTTGGATTAACTGCTGATGCTGCCGGTCAATATTTCCAATATGAAAGGTTAACGAATCGTCCCATTTAAACAGAGCCATGGGTCCCTCCGGGATATTTCAGGCATTGAGTCAGCGTGTTGGCGAAAGCGGGTTTTTGTCCTGGCCGAAAGGTAACCTGATAGTTGTTATTGTCAACAAATATAGAAATAAAAATGTTGCTCAGGCAAGAGTCCTATGGATGGGCGAGTTGCTGAAGGTCGATGGATGAGTAAATCTGCCGCATGAGTTCGGGCGGGAGGGCGCTGTGCCAATTGCCGGTCAGCACCGCCCAGGCGTAGAAGGTGAAGAACACGGCCAGGACGGCGGCGGGCAGGAGCAGCAGCGGCACTCGCCGCCGGACCGGTGAACCGAGGGCAAGGCAGTCCCTGGCCGGGCAGGTGGAGACGCATTCCCCGCAGCCGATGCACTCCGGAGTCCGCACGGTCTCCTTGTGCGAGACCCTGATCGATCCGGGACAGACCCGGTCGCACCTGCCGCAGTCAATGCAGTTCTGCGCCTTTCGGCGGACCGCCAGCGGGCTGCAGAAGGCCAGCAGACCGAGAAGGGCGCCGTAGGGGCAGAGGTAGCGGCACCAGAAATTGCGCACGATAAAGGAGACGGCCACCAGGAAGAGCATGATCCCCAGGCTCAGGGTCGACGGGGCCAGAAAAAAGTACAGCATCTTGGCGTCCACCACCAGGTTGTAGGTCGAGCGGTTGAAGTCCTCGATGGCGGCCAGGTCCATTTTCAGGAGGATCAGATAGCCGAAGAAGAACAGCAGCAGGTACTTGAGGGAAAGCAGGGGGTAGTCGAGCCAGGCGGGGAGGCGGACCTGGATTCCGGCTTTTCTGCCCGCGGATTCAGCCAGGTTGGAGGCGAATCCCACCGGGCAGATCCAGCCGCAGAAACCCTTGCGCAGCAGCAGGCCGATGACCAGGGCGGCGATGAAGATGGTCAGTCCGGCGGGATGGATGGGATCGAACTGCCCGGTCAGCACCAGCCGCTTCAGGTTGACCAGGGCGCCGATGGGCAGGAACGCCTCGACCGACGGCGGTCTCGGCACGTATGTGTCGGAGTGGCCCGAAGCCCAGAGGTAGTAGAGATAGAAACGGAAGCCGGCATACAGGCAGAACAGCCCGAAGAGGGACTGCACCGTGCGCCGCAGGAGATCGACGCGCCGATCGCGCCTGAGGTCGTTGAGGAGCCCGGTTGTTTTCATTCTCATTCCGCCGGACAGGGGTGGTCCAGGCGTTCGATGTACTCGTTGATTTCCCGTTCAATCCGCGCTTCGGCGTCGCTGTCCAGAAAGTGTACCGCCACCACGTCCTTCAGCAGGCAGGTTCCGACAGTGCAATGAACGCAGCCGATGCCGTTGCGTTCCAGGATCGCCGCGATCCCCGGGTATACTTCGATGATGTCCTTGATGATCCTCGAGCCGATGTCGTCGGGCAGTTGCATGGCATGACCTCCTGTTGGAAATTTCCCTTACTGTATACGCCGGGAAAAGAACAATGTATGACTTAGGTCAAATATGCATTTTTTATGCCGGAGAAGTGGGTCGTTGTCGGCAGTCGGCAGTTTACCAGGAGTCAGAAGCCAGAGGAGAGGGCAGGGCTGAGCCGTGAGTTGGCAGCATACCAGAAGACAGATGACAGAAACCAGAAGGCCGTTCGTGGACGCGAATATGCCGGATTTGTCGGAAGGGGCGCGGTCTATATCCGGAGCCTGCCGGTCCGCCACAGGGCGACGGCGCTGTAGGTTCTGGCCCAGAAATTCGCCTTCTCTTCCGCCGGGTAGCGGATGAAGTCCTGGATCCAGCCGTGGGCAGGGTTCTGGTACATGTCCCGGAGAATGTTGGCGATGTGCCGCGGTTTCCATTCAGCGCCGATCAGGAAGTCGTGGACGAAGCCGATCAGCTTTTTCGGCTGCAGGGCGGAAGGATTGGGATGATGGAGAATATGCCTGGTCCAGTCCGGAACGCGTTCTTCTTTTTTGGCGTATTCCAGGGCCCGGCCCCGGGGGATGTCGTCCTGGCCGTCAAAATCCCGGTGGAGGAGGTAGAGGTCCGATTCTTTGTATTCATTGATGAAATCGATCAGGGTTTCGTTGGCGCAGGGAATGTAGCCGGTAAAGCGTCGGGCGTGGTCCGCGGCTTTCTCCAGGTCCCACATGCAGTCCAGGACGCTGTTTATGTCGGCCGCTTCCGTTGCCGTTGCGCCGTCAAAGTACGTACCGATGACGTCAACCAGGGGCGGCTGTCTGTAATTCCCGTATTTCTCCCGGTTTTTGCAGTGCAGGCTGAAGGGGCTGCGGATCGTGCGCATGAACGGCGAGCCTTCGCTCCAGGTGTTGTCGAAATTGATGCAGCGGTCGAGGCTGTCGGAAATGGTGACCGGCAGGAGTCCCCGGGATTCGTTGTCCCGGAACGTCTCCATGGCGAGCAGGGCCATATACTCCGCCAGTTTGCCCAGGCCGTTGAACACGGCGGCGGCGTCCAGGGAGATGCCGTGCCGGCGGCGGATATCCTGGGGATCGATATAGGCGCAGGCCCTGGCCAGGTCCTGCTCGACATAGCCGATGTTCCTGACCGCCTCGGTGGCGCGGTACCCCAGGATGTTCTGAAACAGAATATGCCCGCCCGAGGGCGTGTAGTCGAGGAGATAGGGCATCCCCCTGGAGCGGAGAAGGTCCTCGATGAACCGGAAACAGGGGATGGTCAGCTCAAACAGCCGGTTCTGCGACTGCCTGTCGGTGTAGAGCCGGTGCTGTTCGTCGGCCAGAAAAATTTCAATG
>JALHJD010000234.1 GCA_022837185.1 Desulfobacteraceae bacterium | reverse complement strand
TGGTTGTAAAAAAGGGCTCGAACATGGTCTCCAGGGCGTCGGCTCCCATGCCCGGCCCGTTGTCCCCCACCTCGACGGCGACCATGCTTTCCCCGCCCTCTCCTTCCCGGTTGACGGCGATGGAGAGCCGGCCGCCGTCCCCTACGGCCTCCAGGGCGTTGGCCAGCACGTTTTTCAGCGCCAGGGTGAACTGCCTGTTGTCGAAGAGCGCTTCCGGAACCGGCCCATAGTCCCTGTGCACCTCGATACCCCGCTCCCCGATGACCTGGGCAAAGCCCCGCAGGCATTCCTCGACCGCCTCGCTGATTTTGCGGCGCTGCAGCACGAGGGGCGGAGGCTGCACATAGGCAAACATATTGTTGAGCACCAGTTCCAGGCGGGCCGCCTCGGTATTGATGCCGGCGGCGTACCGCAGACCCCTTTCGTCGATCTTGAGGCCGGCAAGGCGCCTGGCCAGCCCGCCGAGGGCGGTGAGCGGGTTCCTGATCTGATGGGCCAGATTGGCGGCCATCCGGCCGAGAGCGGCCATCTTTGCCTCTTCGGCCAGCTGTTCCTGCAGGCGGATCCGCTCCTTTTCGTTCCGGTGGTGGCGGATCACCAGGGCGGTGGTATCGGCGATGACCGTAATGAATTTCTCCTCGCTGCCGTTATGTTTGTGACCTTCCTTGACATACAGGTTGAGGAGCCCGACGCACTCGTTGTTGTCGACGATGGGCACGCAGTAGTGCCCGTGGGCGAACATATCATCGCGGATCAGCCGATGGCGGTCATCATACCGGTCCGCATAGACGGTCTTGCAGCGGCCGGCGGCTTCGCCGCACAAACAGCGCCCGATGATGATATCCCGGCAGGGCAGGTCCCGCGAATCGTCAAAACCGTGGAGAGCGGCAAGGGACATGCTTGTCCGGTCGTCGTTCACCAGATAGACGGCCCCTTTCTCCTCCAGAAAGAGGACGGGCACGGACAGAATCAATTCAAGAATGGAGCCGAGCTGCTCCTGCAGGGGAACGGGCCGCAGCGCGGTTTTCAGCACCTCACTGATGACCCGCTGCATATGATAGTCGCGGATCAGCTTGTCATCGAGCGCCTTCCGCTCAGTGATGTCCCGCACCGAGGCGGATGCGTACAGGACTCCGTCGATCACCAGGAAGTTGAGGCTGATATCCGCCGGGAACTCCTCGCCGTTCTTGCGACGGCCGTAAATTTCGTACTGGCTCCCCATGGGCCGCTGGCGCGGATGGGCGAAAAAATCCCGCACATGCTGGCGGTGCCGGAGCCGGAACCGTTCCGGAATGAGCATCTCTATGCTGCGGCCGTTGAGTTCTCCAGGATCGTAGTTGAAAACGTTTTCCAGCCGGGCGTTGACCTCCAGTATTCTGCCCTGCCGATCGACGAACAGGACGGCGTCGGGCGCCGCGTCCAGCAGTTTCTGATAGGTCAGCCGCTCCTTTTCCAGCCTGTGGCGGCCCTCTTCCAGTTCCCGCATATGCTGCTGCACATCCTCGAACTGCCGGACAAGATCCTGTCGTGATATGATCCTGGCTTCGGTTTTCTGTTCCCTGTTCATGTGCTCCTTCCGGTTTTCCAGGGGGTCATCAGCATCGGACCGAACGGTCCGGAAGACGAAACTTTTTCAGAATACACCATTTCGCCGGTTTTTTTGCACAAATTTTTCCGGTGCAAATCCTTCTTTCAACCCTTGCCTAAAAGAATTACAAAGAGGAGCGATGCCGCCACCGATCATACCTTGGCCAAACCTTTCCCAAGGCGTGTCGGTAATTTGACGCAGTGACCTATGGAACAGCAGATCAGAACCCAACATCCCGCCCCGCGCCCCGGCCTACCCGGTCATGCCTTCATGCCCGTGCGGAACCAGCGGACCGGCTCCCTTCCCGGGCGCTCGTCCCGCGCCGGCAACCTTTCCTCGGTCACCCCCCTGCTCCTCCTTGTTGCGGCAATTGCGGCGGCCGTCATCACTGCGGGCTGCGCCCTGCCGCCCCACACCATCACCCTTGACGAGGTCATTGACCGGGAGCTGGGCCAGAATCCTTCCCCGGCATACGGATACAGATGCACGGTGGGAGCGCATCGGGGCGCCTCGACCGCTTTCAGGGAAAATACCCTGGCGGCCTTGCAGGCGGCTGACCGGGACAGGAAGTACGCTTTCGTGGAATTCGATGTGCAGTACACCAAGGACCGCCGGATAGTCGTTTACCATGATCTCCGGCTGCTGCGGCTGTTCGGCAGCTTCAGGTCCGTCGGCGACTCGACCTATGCCGAACTGGCGGAAATGACCGGCGGGGAAATCGCTACCTATGAAGACGTCATGGACATGCTGACCAAAAAGATCAACATCGAGATAAAATCACAGGGCGACTTCAATGAAGACGCCCGCCTGGCCGACGCAATCATCGACGACATCCGCCAGCGCAAGCGCGACCGGGACGTCCTCATCAGCTCCATCTCCGCCGACCTGGTCAGGTACATCAACGACACCTACCCGGGGATTGCGACCGGCCAGGTGTACTGGCTGACCTCGTCGACCTATCTCCATTTTGACCGGCTGACCGAGGGGTTGTTCGAAGAGTTCGGCGCGACGCGGGCGGACTATCTCATGCTCCATGTCGCCAACCTCCGCAACATCGAGGACCTGCTCAAACTCAAGCCCAGGGGCAAGGCCATCATCTTCTGGGACTTCGACGATAAAATGTACCTGGTGCACAAGGACGCCTCCGACCGCCTCTGGGGCGAGTCCGGCCTGAAGGCGCTTTTCCGGAGCCTGCGCTCCTCGTTTCTTTCATCCTTCCAGGGCCCCCGGGCTGATTTGCCGCCACCGGCGGAGAAGGACTGAGCGGACCGTCCCCTCGTATCATTCCCTTCACTTTTTTGTCATATTGTCTGCTGTGGTCCCCTTTTTGCATCGCCAGGAACAGGTTTCATTTTTTTCGGCCCGGATGAGGGCAGCCGGGGGTGATCCCATGACAATGAAAGCACCTTTCCCCGTCAGGGCAAAATGTCCGTATTGGTCGGCGAGGAAAGACGAGAGCTGCGAAATGTACTCCGGGGGCGTCTATCTTCCCCTGCCGCACCATGTGAAGATGTATTGCCTGTCGCCGCAGTACATCTCCTGCCATCAGTATATCAGGGGGCAGGAACAGATGCCGCCGCAGGAAAAGAGAGGGGAAAGGCGGCCCGGAAAAATCAGGGAGGAGCGCCGAAAATTCCGCCGCGTTGCCGAACAGCTGCCTTTGAGGATGCATGTCCGGGATGCCGGTATCGACGCCGCACCAGGGAACGATTTCAGGGCCCGGACCCTTGACATCAGTCTCGGCGGCTTTCGGATAGAAGGGCCGCGGCAAATCGCGCCGGGCTCCATTGTCTGTTTTGCCGGGGATGGGGATGTTTCCGCCCGGCATATCTCCGGAACCGGCGAAGTCCGGTGGTGCAGGCCATCGAGCAAGCCCCACCGCTTCGAGTTCGGGATAGCCTTTCCCGATTCCATAGAGTTCAGGGCCTGAGCGTTCCATCCCGGCCAGCCACCCCTGTCGGCCGTCCTCTCCCCAATCACGCCCTGAAATTCATAACAGTAATTCCGATTACACTTTCGGCCGATCCTGTTGACACTGCCGCCGACTGCTGCCTGCATGCCCCCGGGGCCCTGGCGGTTTTGGGCCGGCGTGTCCCGTTTTTTTCCTGTCATTGACCAAGGTACGTATGTTCGTATTATCCCTTGATTTGGGAAGATGCTATTTGAATGATATTCCTATATCGGCCGCCTTTCCACGATAAACGGGAAAAGGCTGCCTGCCGTTCGGTGGTGCTCAAGGCTGTGTACTGTTTGTTATTGCAGGCAGGAACATCGGCCAGGGGAAGTCTCGCGACAGGATTGCTGTTACTAATTTCGATGAATCAAGACTTGAGAACGAGCAAGTAGCGATTGAAGTACCGTTGCCTGATACGATCCCTCCTGCTGAAGCACAGTCCAGCCAGTATGTCGTAAAATATTCATCTGCGGTTGCTGTCAAGACTATTTCTGTGCCGAGGGCAAGCAGAGTTGAAACCGCCTCCGAAGTCGCAGGGTGCATGAAGTCAATTTCACCAGGGACAGCGGTAACAACACCCTTGCCATTTCCCAGAACGCGGACCCTTACATTTACCTTGCACTGTACGCCGCGGACCGCGCGCACATAAGCGATGTTCGACTTAATGGAGGCTCCGTCCGTACTGTAGTAGAAATGCACGAGCCACGCGGAGTCCGTAAAGCCGG
>JALHJD010000233.1 GCA_022837185.1 Desulfobacteraceae bacterium | reverse complement strand
CAACGGCCTGGTGAATGCCTGCAACCAGAAGTCCAACAGAAATCCCGTGGTCTCCTACGACGAAAATACCGTCCGGGAGGCGGTGGTCGGCCTGAAGGAAAAGCAGCTCGTCTGGCAGAGCGATGCGGGCCGGGTGGCCAAATTTGCCCATCATTTCGATAAACGGTTCAACCTGCTGCCGAGGGAACTGGCGATCATCTGCCTCCTCCTGCTCCGTGGTCCCCAGACGCTGGGGGAACTGCGCGGCCGCGCGGAAAAGCTCCACTCTTTCAAGGATCTGGATGAAGTGCAGGTGGCCGTCGGAAGCCTGGAGGAGATCGGCCTGGTCAGGAAAATGTCCCGGCTGCCGGGGCACAAGGAGCCCCGTTTTGCCCATCTGCTTTCAGGCGAACCGGAGCAGGGCCCGGCGGAAATTCCCCGGGACCGTCCTTTGACGGATGAACGGATCGATGCCCTGGAGAAGGAACTGGCGGAAGTACGGACGGAACTTGCCGAACTGCAGCAGGCCTTTACCGCGTTCAGAAAACTGTTTGACTGATAGGCCGGAGGATTGACAGGAGCGGCAAAAACCGGGGCCTTGTCCCCCCTGAGGCAGCCTGTCCTGGCCGTCCTCCTGCTGTCGGTCATGATCGCCCTGCTCGGCATAGGCATCATTGTGCCGGTCATGCCGGTTTTTGCCGTCAGCCTGGGGGCCGGAGGATTGGCACTTGGCTCCATCATCGCGGCCTTTTCCATCACCCGCACCGTCCTGCAGCCGGTGGTCGGCAATCTCTCGGACCGTTGGGGCAGAAAAGGCTTTCTGGTCAGCGGCTTGCTGATCTATTCCGTGGTGGGGCTGATTCTGCCGGAAGCGACGACGGTCTTCAACCTGATTGTGATCCGCTCCCTGCACGGAGTCGGCTCGGCCATGATCGTGCCCGTGGCCATGGCCTATGTGGGTGAAATGGCGCCCCTGGGCCAGGAAGGCAGGTACATGGGAATGCTGAACATCGCCATTTTTACCGGCATCGGCGGCGGCCCCCTGCTCGGCGGAGTCTTTACGGACATCTGGGGCATGGCCGCGGCATTCTATGCCATGTCCGGTTTAAGCTTTCTCGCCCTCCTGCTGATCCTGTTCCAGATGCCTTCCCTGGCAGACAGGCAGGTCAGGAGAAAACCCCCGCCGATATTCAGCGCCATGGCATCCATGCTCGCCGACTGCAGGACAAGCGGTATCCTGCTTGCCCGCATGAGCACCATGATCATCATGGTGCCGACCATGGCCTTTCTGCCGCTGCTGATGAACGAATGGTTCGCCGCCAGCGGCAAGCAGATCGGGGCGGTCATCGCCTGCCGCACCCTTGTCAACGCCCTGCTGCAGACGCCCGGCGGCCGGATGGCGGACCGGGGCAACAAGATCGGTCTGCTGACCACCGGCTGCCTGGTCATCAGTGTGGTTATCTGCCTGGTCCCGCTGGCGCAGGGCTTCTGGTGGCTGCTCTTCCTGTTTGTCGTCCTCGGCCTGGGAGAGGCGATCATCTGGCCGGTTCTTGGAGCGTTGGCAACCCAGGAGGGAAGGCGGTACGGGCAGGGAACAATGATGGGCATCTACAGCCTGGCGATGAGCAGCGGCGTTTTTCTCGGCGCCATCGTCGCCGGAATCAGCATGGACCAATTCGGGCTGCGATGGGCCTTTGTCATCAACGGCGTGATTGTCCTGGTTCTGAGCATGGCGGCCGTCGGCCTGATCAGAAAAGGCGGCCGGGTGCGGGGGAAAGAAAAGGAGAGTCGGGGCTGAACATCCTGCTCAGCCCCGACTCTCCCTGTCTGCCGTATTCATCCTCCCCGAGCACTGCCGGCGCCGGATAATCCGGCAATATGCCGTGTGGTCAGAGGTGGGCAGCTTATCGGAGGTCTGCTGCTGCCTATTCTTCCTCAGGGGTCAATACATCACAAAGTCCCTGTACGGCGGTTTCTTGATACTGATTCTGCGCTTTGGTCTGTTTCTTTGCGTGAATCTGCAGTTGATTCTGCTGTTGAGTCTTTTCCCTCGTCTGGACCTGATTCGTATTTCTGATCTGCTGCGTATTGCCGGACTGGGCCAGCGCACCCCGGGCGGTTGCAAGGAACAGGGCTGCGGTAAATATTGCTGTTGTTCGTTTCATTTTCACTCCTTGGGATTGTTGGCTGTTCCGGCATGGTTATCGATTTCAGCGCGCCGGGGGTAGTAACGATCTGCGGGCCTAAAGTTACAGACCGGGAACAAAAAGCCTCCGGTTTTTTTCCCCCGGCCATCTAGCGCCGTTTTTTTGGCGCCCTGTCAAGGGACTTTTTTTGAAATTGGTTTCCGGCAATGGTATCCTGATGGAAAGACGGCTTTTGCGCACCACAACCGCAACCCTTTTTTCAAGTTTTTCGGGAAGGCATGGCCATGGATTTGCCCCTGCTCATCTTTACCGATCTGGACGGCACCCTGCTTGATCATCAGACCTACTCCTTCGAGGGCGCCGGGCAAACACTGCGGCGTCTGCGTGAATGTTCCATTCCCCTCATTCTTACTTCGAGCAAAACCAGGGCGGAGATCCTGAAACTGCAGGAGCGGCTCGGCCTGAACGACCCGTTTATTGCCGAAAACGGCGGCGGGATATTTTTCCCTCCCGGTCATGCCCTGTCGGACGTTGCCGGGGCCATCCCTTTCAACGGGCACCGCGGCGTTGTCCTTGGCAAGCCCTATGCGGTTATTCGCGCAATATTTGCGAATCTGAAACGGAAGTTTCATGTCAGGGGCTTTGGCGACATGACGGTGGACGAAATCATGCAGCACACCGGCCTGAACCGGGAGGCGGCGGCCCTTGCCGCCCAGCGCGACTTCACCGAACCCTTTCTTTTTCCGGCGGAAGAGCTGCCGGAGGAGGTGGAGAAAGCTGCCGCCGACGCGGGTCTGGCCGTAACCAGGGGCGGCAGGTTCCATCACCTGATGGGGGCGGGCCAGGACAAGGGCAGGGCGGTTGCTGAAACAGTCCGTCTTTTCCAGGAGAAGACCAGGGAGCAGATAATAACTGTGGGACTCGGCGACGCGCCCAACGATTTTTCCATGCTCCAGGCGGTTGCAATCCCCGTGCTGCTGCCCGGACCCGACGGCACCTTTGCGGACCTGGACATACACCGGTTGCGCCGGGCGCCGTTTCCGGGAAGCAGAGGATGGGGCATGATTGTTGCAAGAATACTGGATGAAGTGGCGCAGCAACGGTGCGATGATGGGAATGCCGGCCCGCGCAATACTACCGGCAGCGCTCCAAACAGATAAAGGAGGAGGGGGAAATGGCCGATTTTCATCAGGAGGGAGTTGTTACGACCCTGCATGCGCTCTACGAGGCTTTTGACCGCGACGAATATCTCGGAAATCTGGAAACGAAGCTCAAGGAGTATTCCAGGCATATGAAAATGAGTCTGCTGCTGCCCTGTCTGTATTCGGAGCTGCAGAATCGCCAGGTGCTTGACCCCATCATGGACGAGATCGCCGGGGTAGACTATCTTCATTCCATCGTGGTGGCACTTGGTTCGGCCGACCATGACCAGTTTGTCGAGGCCAGGAAATATTTCGACAGGCTGCGCGCCCCCGGGCGGGATGTCAGGGTGATCTGGATTGACGGACCCGGAGTGCAGGAGGTACTGGGCCGCATCCGGGAAAAGGAGATATCCACCGGGGTCGCCGGCAAGGGGCAATCGGTCTGGCTCGCCCTCGGATACATCCTGGGCAATGACCAGGCGGAAGTCATCGCCCTGCACGACTGCGACATCGTTACCTACGACCGGCTGCTGCTGGGCCGGCTTATTGAACCGGTGGCCAACCCCAACAACGACTTTGAATTCTGCAAGGGATACTATGCCCGCATCTCTCCCGTGGAACGGGCGATGAAGGGGAGGGTGACCAGGCTGTTCGTGGTCCCTTTTGTCGATGCCATGCGCAAGATCATGCGGGAGAGGGGGTTCACCGAGCTGGAGAATTTTTTCGGCTACCACCGGTCCTTCAATTATCCCCTGGCGGGAGAGTTCAGCTTCACCTCCTACCTGGCCCGGGGCCTGAACATCGCCTATGACTGGGGGCTCGAAGTCAGCACCCTGTCGGAGGTCTACAGCAAGGTCATCACCAAGAAGATCGCCCAGGTGGACCTGGCCCGGAACTATGAACACAAGCACCAGGAGATGTCCGAGGGAGACGCTTTCCGGGGCCTGCATCGCATGGTGGTCGATATCGGCAAATTCTATCTCAACTACATGCGGTCCCACGGTTTTGCCCTGGATGA
>JALHJD010000534.1 GCA_022837185.1 Desulfobacteraceae bacterium | reverse complement strand
GCTGATGTAGATGAACATGATATAGGAGAAGATGCCCCCCGCGACCGGGGAAATAAACCAGGAGGAGACTATCTGCCCCATCTTGCTCCAACTGACCGCGTGAAAGCCCGCCGCCACCAGGCCGAAGCCGGCCACGGCGCCGACTATGGCATGGGTGGTGGAAACCGGCATGCCGAAGCAGGTGGAAAAATTCAGCCAGAAGGCGGCGGACAGCAGCACCGCCGACATGCCGATGACCAGGATGACCGCGGCATCATGCGGGGTTATGCCCGGCAGGGTTGCCAGGACGGCGGGGTCGACAATGCCTTTACGGATTGTCTCAGTGACCTGGGCGCCGACCAGGACCGCGCCGGCAAATTCGCAGATGCCGGCGGCGATGACGGCGTTGCGAAGGGATATGGCCCTGGAGCCCACGGCATTGGCCATGGAGTTGGCCACGTCGTTGGCGCCGATGCTCCAGGCTGTGTACAAACCCAGAATTGCCGCCAGGCAGATAATTACTATATCCATTCAACCTTTTTCACGCGGGACGGTAAACAAAGGCTGGTCAACGAGTGCATCCCCTGGGCGGAACCGTCCTACCCCTTTTCAATCATGACGCGCAGGTAATCGCCCGCGTTTTCCGCAGGTAATCGCCCGCGTTTTCCGCTTCATTGGCGATATCGCCGAGCTTCAGGATCATTTTCTCGTAGAAGAGGATGTTGAGGATGGACTCCGTGCCCTCCAGGGCAAAGACCATCCGTGAGAGCTTGCGGGACATCTTGTCCGCCTTCCACTCCTCCTCGCCCAGCCCTTCAATGAGCTTCAGGACCGCGCGGGCTTCCGCGCCGGCGAAGGCCGCGTCGGCCAGGTTCTTGAATTCCACCGCCGCGGTGAGCAGGGTGCCGCTGACCTGGAAAACCTGGTTCATGTACTCGAAAAACGGGTCCTGCAGGTTCGGGTGGATGACGGTCTTGCGCAGGGTCAGGATGACCGAAAAATCCTCGGCGTTGTCGGCGATTTTCTCCTGATGCTCCAGATAGGCGATCAGGTCGGCCCGGTCCACGGGCAGGAACGTTCTTCTGGTTATGAAGCCGTGAATGTCATGCCTGATGAGGTCCGCCTCGTATTCCAGCCTGGCCATCCTGGAATGGAGGCTCTTGAGCTGGTCGAAGTCCTCGTTGACAAGGGTCTCCATGAGAGGCCACAGCAGTTCAACGCATTCATGCACCTTTTTGCTGTGTTCGACGAT
>JALHJD010000232.1 GCA_022837185.1 Desulfobacteraceae bacterium | reverse complement strand
GCTCGACGAGCCGATCAACGAAATCCACATGGTGGGCGGCCTCCATCCGGACCTGCCCTACTCCTATTATCTCGACCTCCTGCGCGCCATCAGGGAAATCCGCCCCGATGTCCACATCCAGGCCTTCACCTGCGTGGAAATCCATCACCTGGCCGGGCTGGCCGGCAAGTCCGTGGGCGACACCCTGGATGAACTGAAGGAAGCCGGCCTGGGCTCCCTGCCCGGAGGCGGCGCCGAGGTGTTCAACCCCCGGGTCCGCCGGCTCACCTGCGAGCGGAAACTTCCCGGCGAGGACTGGATCGAGGTGGCGAAAACAGCCCACCGCCACGACCTGTACACCAACGCCACCATGCTCTACGGCCACATCGAAACCATCGACGAGCGGCTGGAGCACCTCGACATCCTGCGCCGCACCCAGGACGAAACCGGCGGCTTCCTGGCCTTCATCCCCCTGGCCTTTCATCCCAAGAACACCCAGATGGCTGAACATTCCGGCACCACCGGCATCGAGGACCTGCGAAACATCGCCGTGGCCCGGCTCATGCTGGACAATTTTCCGCATATCAAGGCATACTGGGTCATGATCGGTCCGAAACTGGCCCAGATCGCCCTTTCCTTCGGAGCCGACGACATGGACGGAACGGTCAAGGAGGAAGTCATCACACATATGGCGGGCGCGGAAACCGAACAGGCCCTCGGCCATAAAACCCTGATCCGGCTGATCCGCGAAGCCGGCCGGGAACCCATAGAGCGCGACACCCTGTACAACGTCCTTCGCACCTACTGATTTTCCGATGAGGCACATCGCTGACAAGGTCCGGGCCGGAGAACGCATTTCTGAGGAGGAGTTCCTCCGCCTGGCCGGCAGCAGCGATCTTTTTCAACTCGGCTTCCTGGCCGACCATGTCCGCCGGCGCCTCCATCCGGAACCGCTGGTCACCTACGTCATTGACCGCAATATCAACTATACCGACATCTGCATCTCGGCCTGCAAATTCTGTGCTTTTTTCAAGGCCCCGGATGATCCCGCCGGTTCGGTCCTCAGCCGCGAAGAGCTTGAACGGAAGATACGGGAGACCAAGGAACTGGGCGGGACCCAGATTCTCCTGCAGGGCGGGCTGCACCCCGGCCTGCCCCTCGAATACTACGAGGACATGCTCCGATTCATGAAATCGCTGGACATTCACGTCCATGGGTTTTCCCCGCCGGAGGTCTGCCACTTCGCCGACCTCTCCGGGCTGAGCATCCGCGAGGTGCTGGTCCGTCTCATCACTGCCGGGCTGGATTCCATCCCGGGCGGCGGGGCCGAAATCCTCTCGGACCGGGTCAGGAGGCAGGTTGCTCCCCGCAAATGCTCGGCCGACAAATGGATCGAGGTCATGGAGACCGCCCATGGCCTGGGTCTGCGCACAACGGCCACCATGATGTTCGGCCATATCGAGACCATGGCCGAACGCCTGGAGCACCTGCGCCGGATCCGCGACCTGCAGGACCGGACCTCGGGCTTTACCGCCTTCATCCCCTGGCCCTTCCAGCCGGACAACACCGCCCTGGCCGCCGGCGCGGGGATCGAAAAGGAGACGGCCTTCGGCTACCTGAAGATGCTCGCCTTAAGCCGCATATTCCTGGACAATGTGGACAACATTCAGGCCTCCTGGGTCACCCAGGGGCCGAAAATAGCCCAGCTCTCCCTGTACTTCGGCGCCAACGACTTCGGCAGCACCATGATCGAGGAAAACGTGGTCGCCGCCGCCGGCGTCCGCTTCCGCCTTGCGGAAAGCGAAATCCGGCGCCTGGTGCGCGACGCCGGATTCGAGCCGCGGCAAAGGCTGATGAACTATACCCTGGTCCAGGACCGGCCATAAACCGTGCAGTCAGTACTTCTCCATCGCGCCCCCTGGGTCGTCCGGGTGGACGGGCCCGCCATTGCCGACGGGGCCGTAGCGGTCCGGGCGGGCAGTATTGTCGGAGTCGGCCCGGCCCGGGAGATGAACAAACAATATCCCGGCGCCCCGGTCCGGGAGCATGAACATTGCGCCCTGACCCCTCCGCTGATCAACGCCCACATCCACCTGGAGCTTTCCCATCTGCACATTCCCCGCTGCCGGCAGGAAGTGGCCGGGTTCACGGACTGGATCGCCGCCCTGCTCGACCTGCGCCAGCAGCTTGGGGCAACCGGGGCCGCCGTGGAGACAGCCGCCCGACGGATCATGCAGGTCCAGCACGACAGCGGGGTCATCGCCATGGGCGATATCGGCAACACCGACCTCGGCCTGCGCCTCAGCCAGGAGTTTCCCGGCGCCCTCCTGCCCTTCCGGGAATTCTTAGGCCGTTCACCAGCCACCCGCCGGACGGTGCGCGAACAGCTCGGCCGGGAGCCCGATGACAAGATGTTCACGGCCCACGCGCCCTACTCCACCCACGCTGAACTGATCCAGTCGCTGAAATTCCGCGCCCGGCGCCTCAACCACCCGTTTCCCATCCACGTCGCCGAGCCGGCCTCGGAAGGCGACCTGCTCAGCCGGGCAACAGGCGAACTCTATACTTTTCTCCGGGAGCGCGGCTTTCTCGACGATACCTACCGGCCGCCCGCCGGAATCGACAACTTCGGTTCGGTGCGCTACCTGCACAGCCTGGGCGTCCTCGATGAGCGGACCATATGCGTGCACTGCATACATGTCAGCGTTGAGGAGGTCATGATCCTGGCGGAGACCGGCGCCAGGGTCTGTCTCTGTCCCGGCAGCAACAGGTATCTCCAGGTCGGCACGGCCCCGGCGGCCCTTTTCCTGCGCCACGGAATCCTCCCCGCCCTTGGCTCGGACAGCCTGGCCAGCAACCCCGAACTGTCCATCTGGCGGGAAATGCGCATCCTGCAGGAAAACGCTCCGGACATCGACCCGGCCCGGATTTTTGCCATGGCGACTCTCGGCGGCGCATCGGCCCTGGGCCTGGCTGGCATGTACGGTACGCTTGCTCCGGGAAAATCCGCACGGTTCCTGGCCGTGCCGCTGACGGAGAAGATCGGCTCGGCGCCGGAGCTCTACGAGTATCTGGTCACCGGAAACAGTGAAATTCAACCGGCATGGGTGGACGCATGACAACCGTTCGCATCGGCATGGTCAACTACATCAACACCGCTCCCATCTACGAGGAATGGAAAACCCTGGATCTGGATTCCGACTGGCTGGTGACCACGGCCCCGCCCAGCACCCTGAACCGGATGCTGGCCCATGACGAGCTCGACCTGGGTATGGTCTCGTGCTACGAGTATGCGGTCAGGCCGGAAAAATACCGCATCCTTGCCGATCTCTCCATCAGCGCCAACGGCCCGGTGGGCAGCGTTTTTCTTTTTTCCGCCGTTCCGCCCGAGCAGTTGGCCGGCAGACTGGTCATGCTGTCCAGCCAGTCGGCGACATCGGTGGCCCTGGTGAAAATCGTGCTGGAAAAATTCTTCGGCATCCAGCCGCGCTACACCACCGGCGACATCCTGACCGCGGGCGGGAACTCCGATGTCAGCGCCATCCTGGCCATCGGTGATGACGCCCTGCGTCTCAATATCGAGAATACCTATCCCCACAAACTTGACCTGGCGGAAGTCTGGAGGAAATACACTGGCCTTCCCTTTGTCTTTTCGGTGTTTGTCGTGCGGGAGGAATATGTCCGCTCCGAGCCGGTGACCCTGGAAAAGGTCCGGCAAATCCTGATCGGCTGCCGCAAGAGAGGCAGGGAGCGGCTGTCTGCAATCTGTGCCGACGTGGCGGCCCGCATCCCCATGGACGTCGATGCCTGCCACGGCTATCTGCTCCAGATCCAGCACACCCTCGATCCGGAACAACAACAGGGCCTGGAACGGTTTTTCGGCTATCTCATCGAGCGGGGCGATGCGGCCCCGGGCGCCCTGCCCCTGAAACTGTTTCCCGGGTCCTCTCCGGCGGCGGACCAGGCGGGAAAATGAACGACTCCATGCACCAACCGGAAGAAAAAAAGAAATTCGTCCGCGACAAGTTCGCCTCGATCAGCTCCCGGTACGACCTGCTCAACTCACTGCTTTCCTTCCAGGTCGACCGCTACTGGCGCTGGAAGACCACTCGGATGCTCAGGCCTTTTCCGGACGGCGCCGTCCTCGACCTGTGCGCCGGCACCCTGCCCCTGTCCCTGGAGCTGACCAGGCAGGCCAAAAACAGGCGGGTCTTGGCCGTCGACTTCTGCGAGGACATGCTGCGCAGCGGCATGAAAACCCTGCCCGCCGACCACCGCCGCCCCCGCATCTTTCCGGTCTGCGGCGACGGCGAGGAAATCCCCGCGCCGGACAACACCTTCTGGGGCTGCAC
>JALHJD010000231.1 GCA_022837185.1 Desulfobacteraceae bacterium | reverse complement strand
GGCGAGATATGGGCCACAAAAAACCTGCTCTGCAGCCTTTCACCGGAGGAACGCACCCTGTTCCGCTTCGGCGTGGACAGAAAGAAAGGGCCCGGCTCCTTTCTTCATAACTGCTTCGTCCGTTTGTCCGACCTGGCGGGAGAGGACGACAACTCCGCCCGGCAACGCAATGGCAGTAAAGAACTGACCGCAGCGGAAATCAGGGAAAGACTGAGGCCTGTCGGCGATTGACGATCGGGAGGAGGTCGGCATCCGTCTCGGATCGGCGGTCCCGTTTTCAGGCAGCGTTCTGTCAAACCCCCCTTTCCCGTGCGGGCCAGATGATCCGGTGCAGCTGGAGCTGCAGTCTTGCCGGCGACCGGTCGGCAAGCATGAGTTCCGCAAGCCGCGAGGGGGCCATAAGCTTGTCCGCCGGGGAAAGGAGAAGCGCTGCCAGGTCCGCCAGTCCGTATCCGGCTATGACCTCCCGGGCCCAGGCATAATCCCGTTCCGAACTGAGCACGAATTTGATTTCATCCCGGCAGCCGTTTTTCCGCCTTTGGGCAAGGCGGCCGATGTTGGTCCAGTCAATCATGTTTTCCATGCCGCTGTCGGGACATTTGAGGTCAAGAATGACCGTCACCGCTTCCGGGACCCTGCCGATGCTGAGAGAGCCGTTTGTTTCCAGCAGCACGGTGCGGCCCCGGGCCGCCAGTTCCCGCATAAGCGGATAAATTCCGTCCTGGAGCAGGGGCTCCCCCCCGGTCAGTTCAACCGGCACCTCCGGATATTTCTCCACCCAACCCAGGATCTCGGTCAGGGTGGTTTCCCGGCCGGGCTCTTCCCAGGTATAGTGGGAATCGCAGTACCGGCAGCGGAGGTTGCAGCCGGACAGACGCACAAAGGCGCAGGGCAGTCCGGCCCGCGTTGATTCCCCCTGGATCGAGTAAAACAGTTCGCTGACGGTCAGGGGGGAGTTACTCACCGTAATATATCACCCCGCTGGTGTCGGTTTCGCGGACAGCGACCGAATGGAGGGAATACCGGTCGGTGGTCAGCCCGTCTTTCAGTTCGGAAAAAATATGCATGGCTATATGCTCGGAGGAGGGATTCACCTCCCGGAAGGCGGGATGCTCGTTCAAATCACTGTGGTCCAGTTCGTCAACGACCCGGTTGACAATATTTTTCAAGACCTTGAAGTCGATTCCCATCCCCAGGGCGTCCAGTTTCGTCGCCCGGACCGTCACCCTGATCTTCCAGTTGTGTCCGTGGGGCTTTTCACAATTGCCTGGATACTGGCGAAGATGATGACCCCCGGAAAAATGCGTATCAATGAAAATATCGAGCATGTGTATTGAACCCCCGCCGTAGCTGTTCTTCCGATGAGAGGGGCGCTCCACGGCAAAAGCCCCTTGCAACTCATCTTCATTCAATGGTAAAGAGGAAATGCATTTTATTTTCGATGAACATTCCATCTGATTTTCCTCAATATAGCAGGAATATTTCGGATTGACCATACGGAGGAGATATTTTCATGGCCATTGTCGCCCCGTTCAAGGGGTTGCGCTTCAATCCCGAGAAAATACACAATCTTGAGGAAGTGGTGACTCCGCCCTACGATGTGATCAGCGAGGAGGACGGCGCCAGGTTTCTCGAGAAGAACATGTACAACATGATCCAGCTCGACCTGCGCAATACCTCGCAGGATTCATCCGGAGACGAGGAGCGGTACAGAAAGGCGCGCGACCTGTTTGAACAATGGATGGACAGCGGCATACTTGTCCGTGACGATCAGCCCGCCATGTACCTCTACTCCATCGCCTATACCCATCCCTCCGGGCGGCGGCTGACCAGAAACGGCTTTATATGCCTCGTGGAGCTGGCCGAGTTTTCGGCCGGCATTGTCAAGCCCCACGAGAAAACCTTCCCATCGGTGGTCGTGGACCGCATGCGGCTGATGGATGAATGCCGGGCCCAGTTCAGCAAGGTGTTTTCCATCTACAAGGACAGGGACCAGACCGTGATGACAACCCTGAGCAAGGCCAGGGAGCGTGATCCGCTCTGCTCGATCAGAGACCATCTCGGCAACACCCACACCCTCTGGCGGGTTACAGACCGGCGGGCCATCGACACGACAATTCGCTTCTTTGCCGGGCAGCCGGTCTATATCGCCGACGGGCACCACCGGTATACGACGGCTTTGGAGTACCGGAAAAATATGCTGGGGCAAAATCCCTCCCTGCCGCCGGACAGTCCCTATAATTTTATCATGATGTACCTGTGCGCCGCCGAAGACGAGGGGCTTTCCATCCTCCCCACCCACCGGCTCCTCGATTTTCCGGGGAAACTCTCCGCCGACGGGTGCGCGGCCCGGATGCGGGAGGCGCTGCACGTTGAAGAGATAGGCGGCGCCAGCAGGGAAGGGCTGATTGCCGAGGCGCTCGCCCGGATGAATGAGTGGCGGATGGCCTCCTCCGATCCTGTTTTCGGCCTCTACCATGCCGGGGAAGACCGCTGTTTCCTGCTGACCCTGAAGGAGCCCCGGGAAAAGTATCCTGTCCTGGCCCGGATACGGGAGGTGCTGCGAAACCTTGATGTGGTTGTCCTGTCCGAACTGCTCATCCATGAGCTTCTTGGCATCGACCACCAGCGCATCCTCGACGAAAAGTTGATGAGCTACTTCAGCGATCCAGACGAAGCCATTGATGTAGCGGTTAAAAAAAGTGTTGACGATGACCGGTCAACCCCGTTGCTCCTCCTCCTCAACCCGACCCGGGTCCATCAGGTTACCGATGTTGCCGACAGCGGGGAATTCATGCCGCATAAATCGACCTATTTCTTTCCCAAGATTCTGACCGGCCTGATGATCAACAGGCTGGTTGCCGACGAACGGGTATACCTGGCGGGGCGCGGAGGTTGAAAGCCGGGGCCGGCCTTTGCAGCAATGATTCCCTCTTTAACGGACGACTGATCTGCAGGCAGTTCCGGCAGGGGTACCGCTTCTCCGTCGATGCCGTACTGGCGGCCCATTTCCTCAAACCGCGGCACCGCGATACCCTGCTCGATCTCGGCTGCGGCAGCGGAATCATCGCCCTGATCCTTGCCTATCGCCACCCCGGCGTGCGGGTTGCCGGCATCGAGGTCCAGATTGAACTGGCGGCCCTGGCCGGTCGGAACGTCCTCGACAACAACCTGGCGGACAGGGTGCGCATCATGCACGGGGATCTCCGCCGCATGGAGGAGTTCATCCCCGCTGAATCGTTCGACGGGGTGGTCTGCAACCCTCCCTACGGGCAGCCGGGCCGGGGCCGGATCAGTCCCAACGGTCAGCGCGCCAGAGCCAGGCACGAGATTGATACGGGTCTTGACGACATCCTCCGGGCAGCTTCCTTCTCCGTACGGAACCGCGGCAGCGTCGGCGTCGTTTATCCTGCCCGCCGGGCGGCGGCCCTGATCGCGGCGTTGAAGGGCAGGCTGCTCGAGCCCAAGCGGCTGCAGCCGGTGTACAGCTATCCCGGCAGCCCTGAGGCGACCCTGGTTCTTGTCGAGGCGGTCAAAAACGGCGGCGAGGAAGTTCGCGTCCAAGCCCCTTTTTATATTTACCGGGAGCGGGGTGGTCCCTTTTCGGACGCTCTGCTCAAGCTGTACAGGTGACAACCATGCTGGCCAAGATATTGAGTGCTGCGGTCGTCGGCGTAGAGGGCTACATAGTCCGGGTGGAAGTGGACCTGGCCCAGGGTCTGCCCGCCTTTTCCACCGTCGGCCTGGCCGAGGGGGCAGTCAGGGAGAGCAAGGACCGGGTCCGGTCGGCGATCAAAAACAGCGGCTATGAATTTCCGGCGCGCAGGATTACCGTCAACCTGGCCCCGGCCTCGATCAAGAAGGAGGGGGCCGGCTATGACCTGCCGATGGCCCTTGGCATTCTTGCGGCGACGGGCGCCCTGCAGTGCGGTGAACTCGAATCCCACGGCGTTGTCGGTGAGCTGTCCCTGGACGGTGCCGTGCGGCCGGTCCCGGGAATCCTGTCCATGATCACCGCCGCCCGGAACAAAGGGGTCCGGCGCTTCCTCGTACCCCGGGAGAACGCCGACGAGGCCGCGGTTCTCGGCGGCATTGAAATCCTGCCGGTCAAGCGGCTCGATGAAGCCGTCGAAGTGCTGAACGGCACGGCGGTCCCTTCCCCCGCCTCCATAGATATCGAGACCATCTTCCGCGACCGGGGAGTATATGACGTCGATTTCGCCGAGGTCAAGGGACAGGATTTTGCCAAGCGCGCCATGGAGATTGCCGCGGCCGGCGGGCACAACATCCTCATATTATAAATAATATATCTCCTTAATCCGTGACGAACCAACAGCATTTTTGGCCGAAAATAGCAATTAACATGTTGATTTTTATCATAAAATATTGAAATATACACCTGTCAT
>JALHJD010000230.1 GCA_022837185.1 Desulfobacteraceae bacterium | reverse complement strand
GCGATTCGGATGACCTGCTGGTCGGCCAGAAGGTATTTGCCATCGGCAATCCCTTCGGCCTGGACCAGACCTTGACCACCGGCGTGGTTTCGGCCCTGAACCGGGAAATCACCTCGGTCACCGGGCGGACCATTCACGGGGTTATCCAGACCGACGCCGCGATCAATCCGGGCAACTCAGGAGGCCCCCTGCTTGACAGCGCCGGCCGGCTGATCGGCATCAACACGGCAATCTACAGTCCGTCGGGCGGGAGCGCCGGGGTAGGTTTTGCCGTGCCGGTCAGCGAAGTAAACGGGGCGGTGCCGCAAATCATCCGGACCGGCAAGATCATCCGCCCCGGCCTCGGCGTCAGTCTCGCCAACAAGCAGCTGGCGCGGGAACTGAATGTCGAGGGCGTCCTGATCATCAACATCCAGCCCGGCTCCGCGGCCGAAAAGGCAGGACTCCAGGGAACAAGGGAGGTCGCGGGCGGTATTGTCCTCGGTGACGTCATCATTGCCGTCAATGAAAGGGAAGTGAAGGACTATAATGAACTGCGCGATGAGCTGGAACGATACGGGGTCGGCGATACGGTCACCCTGACCATTGAACGTTCCGGCGAGACCATGCGGGTCGACATTATCCTGGAAGCGGTAAACTGATTAACGGTGGGCGAGAACAGCTGATATGATGCAGAAATGAAAGCGCGGCAATAGACCTCCCGGCACTGCTGCGATCAGTATTTGATCCCGGTCCCGCTGCCGACTGCCAACTTCCCCGGCGCAGCCGGTTTCTGTCATCTGTCCTCTGTCTTCTGTCCCGGTGCAGCCGGGTTCAGCACCATACCTTTCTTTCTGCTCCTGGCCAGCTCCCTCATGTCCCGCGCCGTGTCGGATTCGTCAATGATTTCCCGGCCGACAATTTCCTCGATGATATCCTCCAGGCTTATGACCCCTGTTACGCTGCCGTATTCATCAACAACGATGAAAAGGTGCTGATACCGCTCGAAGAAATCCATCAAAACGCGGTTGAGCGGCGCTGTTTCAGGAACGAAATGGGCCTTGTGCATGATCTGGGAAAGTTTCATGCTGCTCTGCCCTTCGGCCATGGCCATATATATTTCCCGGCCGAGGACTATGCCGACCACGTTGTCGGTGTCCTCGCTGTAAACCGGAGCCCGGCTGTGGATTTTCCATTGTTCCCTGAAGGCGGCTGCTTCTTCGATGGTCATGGCGGAATCAAGGGAAAAGGTTACGGTTCGCGGGGTCATGACCTGGCGGACGTTCTGCTCCCCGAGCTGCAGGATATTGGTAATGACCTGTTCCTGCTCCGCTTCTATTTCTCCTGTTTTGCGGCTGATAATGGCGATTGCCTGGAGTTCCTCGGCGGAAATCCTGATTGGGGTTCCCTTGTGGGGGATGAGCAGGGTCACTATGCGGCAGAGCCAGATAAAGGGCCACAGGATGAATATCATCCATTGAAGGGGGGAAGCAATGAACGGCCCAAGATGGCGTGCATAGACGACGCCGGCTGTTTTGGGCAGGATTTCGGAAAAGATCAGGATGGCCAGGGTAAAGGCAAGGGAAAACCAGACAAGGTTTCCCCGGCCCAGCACTGCCGCCGCCGCCGCGCCGGCAATGGCGGCCCCGATGGTGTTGGCAATGGTGTTCAGCGTCAGGATGGCGGTGATGGGTTCGTCTATGTTTGTCTTCAGTTTTTTCAGCAGTCCGGCGGTTCGCGGCCTGGTCTTGGCCATGACTTCGATATGGCTCAGGCGGAGGGAGTAGAGGGATGCCTCCAGCAGGCTGCACATGGCGGATACGACAATTGCTATGGTAACGGTACAGATAAGAATCGTGAGCACGCTTGTTCTCCTCTATTCAATGGGTTACGGTCTCCATCATAGCGGATGAGAAGCATTTTGCCAATGAATGATGGGGTCCTGATTCTGGCCCGCATAGAGTAATTGAATCAAACCGCTGAATAGTGTAATGAACAGGGGATGATGCGTATTTGCGTGGAAGGAGATGGAGGAGAGAAGAGGGAATGATCAGTCTGACAAAGAAAGATCCCGAAAAGACGGCTGTCGATCTGCTGGTTTATATTGTTGCCCGAACCGACGACAAAAAACTCATCTGCGCCAGGGATTCAATCAGAAAAAGGATACTGCCGGTCTGGCGGGCCGGCGATTTTTCCGGCAAGGCGGAGGAAGTCCTGCTGCTCTATCCCGGATCGGCTCCCGGGGCGAAGGCAGGGGATATCAAGGCCAAACGTCTTCTGGTCGTCGGCTTCGGCAAAGTTGAAGAGCAGCCTGACCCCCGGCGTGAACAACTGCGGGTGGCGGCCGGCACCGCTGCGGCGCAGGCCCGGAAAATCAAGGCCGGGCAGGTGCTGGTGGTCCTTCCTGATTTTACCGGTCTTGCCGGCAACGAAGTGGCGGAGTGCGTCGCCGAGGGACTCGTGCTCGGCAATTACCTGTTCACCAAGTACAAAAAACCGGCAGACGATGAGGACGTCCCCCGCCAGGTTGAGAAATTCCTGCTGAGCGGCGGGACCTTCCCGCCCTCTCTTGTCGAAAGGGGCCTGCGGGAAGGAAGCACAGCCGCCATGGCGGCATGCGTTGCCCGCGATATGGCCTACGAACCGGCAAATTACTGGACTCCTGCCCATTTTGCCGATTTCGGCAGCAAACTGGCCGCCAGGACCGGTCTCAAATGTACGGTGCTGGACAAGGCCGACATGAAGAGACTGGGCATGGGCGGCATACTGGCCGTCAACCAGGGATCGGCCCTGCCGCCGAAACTGGTCATCCTCGAATACCGGACCCGGGCAAAGAATCCAACCCTGATGCTGGTCGGCAAGGGGCTCACCTTTGATTCGGGCGGCCTCAGCCTCAAACCCGCCGCCGGCATGGAGGACATGAAGTATGACATGTGCGGTGGAGCCGCAGTGCTCGCCGCCATGCAGGCCGTTGCCGAAGAGAAGCCCCAAGGGCTGAATGTCGTCGCCCTTGTTCCGGCCACGGACAATATGGCCGGCTCCGCCGCCCTGAAGCCTGGAGACGTTATCACCCACTATAACGGCAGGACCTGCGAGGTTGTGAATACCGATGCCGAGGGGCGCCTTATCGTGGCCGATGCGCTGGCTTACGGGATCAAGCGTTTCAAGCCCGACGCGGTTATAGACGTGGCGACCCTGACCGGCGCGGTCATCGTCGGTCTCGGTCATCATCGAACCGGTCTGCTGTCGAACAATGACGCCCTGGCGGAGAGGATCATCGCCACGGGGGGCAGGTGCGGCGAGCCGTTGTGGCGGCTGCCGCTGGGTCCGGAATATACGAAACAGTTGAAATCGGACGTGGCGGATCTGAAAAACATCGGCGGCAAATCGGCGGGAACCATTACCGCCGCATCGTTTCTGCAGGAGTTTGTCGGCGATACCCCATGGGCCCATCTGGACATAGCCGGGACGGCCTGGGGGTTCACCGAAAAGCCGTATATACCGGCCAAGGGGCCGTCGGGCATCGTCACCCGGACGCTGATCGCCCTGATCCGCACCTGGCAGCCCCTGCAGAAATAGCTGGTCACCGGTATGGCCGGAAATGTTGTGACGTCAAGAATGCATATCGATTTTCCTGGATCCGCTTCGTATCCGTTCCAGGCAAGAGGGAGGTGAGAGGATGAAAAAACGTTTGGGAGTGACCGTCAGCCGGCAGATCATGGACAGCCAGAGGCTGCACCCGAAAGCCACGGGTGAACTGTCCGGCCTGTTGAATGAACTCATCGTGGCGGCGAAAATCATCAGCGCCGAAGTCAACATGGCCGGCCTTGCCGATATCCTCGGCCAGTCCGGCAAGAAAAACATCCAGGGCGAGACCGTTCAGAAACTGGACGAATTCGCCAATGCCACCATCAAGCGGCGGATGGAACAGTGCGGCTATATCTGCGTCATGACCTCGGAGGAGGAGGAGGGAATCATCCCGGTCCTGGACGGCTACGAGGGCAAATACTCCCTGGCCTTCGATCCCCTTGACGGTTCCTCGAATATCGACGTCAACGTCAGCATCGGCACCATTTTTTCCGTACACCGCAAGATCACGGACGGTCCCAAGGGAAGCGAGCGGGACCTGCTGCAAAAGGGATCGCTCCAGGTGGCCGCCGGATATATTATCTACGGTTCGAGCACGGTGCTGGTTTATACGACCGGCGAAGGGGTCCATGGCTTTACCCTGGACCCCAGCGTCGGTGAATTTTTTCTTTCCCATCCGGATATCCGCATCCCCGAGCAGGCAAAATACTACAGCGTGAACGAAGCGTACACCAATTACTGGTATGACGGAATGAGGAAGTACGTGGATTACCTGAAGGAAATCGACCAGGAAACCGGCCGGCCATACAGCCTGCGCTACATCGGTTCACTGGTTGCCGATTTCCATCGCAACCTCATAAGCGGCGGTATTTTTCTT
>JALHJD010000229.1 GCA_022837185.1 Desulfobacteraceae bacterium | reverse complement strand
GACCGTGACCGAGACCGGATTGCGGATCGAATGGCCGACGATGTCCATTACCTGTCTTCCGCCACAACCACGGGCTGATCCGGCCGCAGCCGCTCGTTGCCTTCAATCACGACTGGGGTGCCGGGGAGGAGGCCGGGGGTGTCGGTGCCGATCCGGTCGCCTAAGTAGGCGGCGATGTTGACCTGCCGCATGGCCGCCTTACCTTCACTGACCGTAAAGACGAAATCCCGGCCCTGCATGTTGACCACGGCGTCACGGGGAACAACGGTGAGTTCCCTTTCGACCCCGGTGGGAACATACACAGTGGCCGACATGTTTTCCGCCACATGCTCCTGGGGAGGGATGCCGATCTTGACAAAGACGTTTTTGGTCCGGGGATCGGCGATGGGTTCGAAGCGCAGGATGGTGCCGGTCAATTCCCTGGCAAAGGCATTGATGGTCACCGGCACCTGTTTACCGGGGATGATGAAGCGCAGGAGCGATTCCTCGACCGGCACCCGGATCACCAGTTCGCTGATTGCCCCGGCCTCAGCCACGTTGGTCCCCTGCTGCACCCAGTCGCCCGTTTCGACGTTTTTTTTCAGGATGACGGCGTCAAAGGGAGCGGTGATGGTGCTTTTTCTTTTCTGGATGAGCAGCTTTTCCAGTTCCAGCTCCGAGGATCTCTTTTCCTCCAGAGAGTCCTCGTAGGCGTAGCGGGCGTCATCGTAGTTTTTTTCGCTGGTTCCTTTCCTGGCCAGCAGTATTTCCGCCCGGCCGAGATTTTTTTTCGCCAGTTCCAGGCGGAGCCGGACCTGTTCGAGCCTGGCCCGGCGCAGGGCTATTTCCTTGTCGAGCAGCTCGGTGTCGAGGCTGACAAGGGGATCCCCCAGGCTGACCAGGTCGCCCTCCTCGACAAAGACCTGGTCAACCAGTCCGGGGACCTCGGTGGAGACCCGGCTCGTCCTGTCAAAGACGAGGATGCCGATGAAGGGGCGGTTTTCGGCAATGACCTCGCGGACGGCCTCCCGGACGACCACCTTTGCGGGAGGCTGCTCCTGGGCCAGGGCCGGGGGCAGACACACGATCATCAGCGTCCAGAAAAAAAGGAAGATTCGCACGTTGCACCTCAAAACATATCAACCCGCCGATGCGGAAAGAACATCCCGTCCGCCGTCAGATCGGCGGGGCGATGGTGACCACGAGGCGCATGTCGGTCGCGGCTTTGACGCCGTGGGGTTCGCTGATGTCGGAAACGAGGATGTCGCCTTCCCGGGCCGGCATCGCCAGGCCCTTGTCCCCGAGAAATTCCCCGTTGCCCTCGATGACGTGGATGGAAACCTGGCCGTCCAGGTTGTGGGAATGCACCGGAAAAAGGTGCCCGGCGGAGAGGTTGAAGTTGATGATCTTGAAATGCTCCGATTCATGCAGGACAGTGGTCTGCATGCCGAGGGGATTGAACTTGCGGGTGGCGGTAAGCTCATACTTGTGCATATTTTTTCTCCCGGTGAAAGGATTGTTGCCCGTCCCCTTCGTCACCCGGCCGGGGCGCGGGGAGCGGGAAGGGACGGCCCGCCGGGTACGGTTGCCGCCCCGCCAGACGGCGCGGCGGTATCGTGTGTCCCGGCTGTATCCAAAGGTATTTCCTGAAATTGCACAAAATGCAAGAAAAATGCCACGGCCGAAAGACCCGATGAAGCATTACCGACCCTCACGGCCACAGAATGGGCATGCTTTTCCTGAGCTCTGCCAGGGGGTAGCGGGTGCCGCGCCATTCAATTCCCCGGTCGGCCAGGGTTTGCGCCATGGCCCGGAGGATCGTGTACATATTGACATAGGGCGTCACCAGGGTAAAGGGTATCGCCTTCAGGGAAACGCCGGTGAACCGGGCGCCGGCGGCGGCGGAGAGGAGGCGGACGGCGACGGCCAGGCCAAAGAAGACCCGGGGCGGCCCGGTGGTCAGCAGGACCCCCCACAGCGGCAGGACCGCTGCCGCCAATACCACCAGGACGCCGGCCAGGACGTAGGCAGCCCGGTAATTGAACAGGGCAAAGGTGTTTTTCATCAGGCCGTGGATCATGGTGCCCGGGGAAGTGTACCAGCGGACCCGGAGACAGTCATGGCCGATGAGGCATTCCTGCCGGAAGCCGCTCCGCTTGATGATTTTGCCGAGCATGATGTCGTCGATGGGGTGCATTTTGATCTGTTCATGGCCGTTGACGGCGGTATAGGCCGACTTCCTGACCAGGTTGAAGGCCCCGACGCCGAAAAAGCCGGCGCTTGCGGGATCGGCGGCCTTCCAGGGCCTGAACAGGAGGAACAGGCCGGCGCCGGCATCGATCATCATGGCATTGAGCAGCGGCCCGCCGCCGATGTGCCTGAAGGTCAGGGACAGATGGTCAAGGCGTTCGCCGGCCATCAGGGTCATGGCCCGGGCCAGGGTCGTGGGTTCAAAATGGATGTCGGCGTCGGTGAACAGCAGAAATTCGCCGCCGGCCAGTTCGGCCCCCCGGGAAAGGGCGTGGGTTTTTCCCAGCCAGCCGTCCGGCAGTTCGGCGATATGGCGGACGATCAGACGCGGATGCTGCGCCCGGACCGCGTCCAGCACTGCCGCGGTCCGATCCGTCGACCGGTCGTTGACCACGATGATCTCGAGGGGGTCATAGTCCAGGGCCAGCAGGGAGAGCAGGGCGGGCTCGATGGTGTCCGCCTCGTTGCAGGCCGGAACGATGATCGACACCTTGGGCCGTCTTTTGTCCCGCAGTGGTTCGAAGTCGGCGAGGCGGCGCATTTTTGCCGCGCCGGCGGCAACGGTGAGGGCGGCAGAGAGGTTGGCAAGCAAGACCAGGGCCGCGGCAGCGGCCAAGGCGGTCCCGGGGAGATCAGTCATCCGCTGCCGTCCCGGTTTTCACGGCGAAGCCTTGACCACGGGCAGTTCTTTCCAGCGGGTGGTGTAGGCGGGTGATTTGTGCTCCCGGGTCATGCACCACGGTTTGGCCAGGCCGGAGGAGGCGTAGCGGACCGTTTCCCTGCCCCATCTGTCGTTGATCCGGTCAAGGGCGTGCATCAGGGCGGTGTTGTCCCGGGGGGCGGGGCGGAAAAGGTCCTGCTGCCGCATTGCCGCCGCCGTCAGCCCGGTCAGCATGACCCCGGCCTTGCGGTAGGCGAAGCCCGGCCGGTATATTTTTTTCAGGCCCGTCAGGGCCGCTCCGATCAGGGCCGGAGTGGAGGAGGTCGGCTGGACCAGCTCGATCATCAGGCTGGCCGAGTACTGCGGGAGGTCCCGGCGATGGGAGTTGGTCTGCAGGAAAACGTGCAGGTTGGCGGCGGCCAGGCCTTCGCCCCGGAGTTTTTCGGCGGCGGTGGAGACGTAGGTGGAAACCGCTTCCCGCATGTCGGCCAGGGTGAAGACCGGCTTGCCGAACGACCGGGAGCAGATCATGGATTTTCTGGGAACGGGTTCGTGTTCGACGGGAATGCAGGGGATGCCCCGCAGCTCCATGGCCGTCCGCAGGCCGGTCACGGTCAGATGTTTCCGGATCCACCCGTCACCACTGGCGTTTTTCAGGTCCAGGGCGGTGGAGACGCCGCGGCGGTTGAGCTTGGCCGCGCCGCGCCGGCCGATCCCCCAGATGTCGCGCACCTCCGTCCCGGCCAGCAGGCCGTTCAGGTCCGGGCGGCCGGTCAGGTCGAAGACCCCGCCGTGTTCCGGGTTTTTCTTGGCGATTCGGTTGGCGATCTTGGCCAGGGTCTTGGTCGGCCCGATGCCGATGGAGACCGGAATGCCCACGTACTGTCGTATTTTCGCCCGCAGGGACAGCGCCCGGCCGGTAAGGTCCGCCGCCGCGCCGCCCGGCAGCCGGATGAAGGCCTCGTCGATGGAATAGACTTCCACCTCCGGCTCCAGCTGCTGGAGGATGGACATGACCCGGTTGGACAGGTCGCCGTACAGGGCGTAGTTGGAGGAAAAGACCTTCACCCCGTGCCGTTCGATGAGCGCCCGGTTCTGGAAATAGGGCGCTCCCATGGCGATGCCCAGCGCCTTGGCCTCGTTGGAGCGGGCAATGATGCAGCCGTCGTTGTTGGACAGCACGACCACGGGCCGCCCCTCCAGCTCGGGCCGGAACAGCCGTTCGCAGGAAACGTAGAAATTGTTGCAGTCCACCAGGGCGAAGAGAGGGGTCATGGTTGTCTATCATTCCTCATGAATACCATAACGGCAGATCAGGCGAAGGAGAATGCAGAATGCAACAAACTGCCAACTGCCGACTGCCGACTCATGAATACCATAACGGTAGATCAAGCAGATAGGCCACAGAAATATTACCATAATTTTCTTTATGCATTCATGCATCAAGCTCAGCAAGATGTCCCATTGTCAGTTGCTGAGCACCGCAGGAGCTGCCGAAAAGGAAATTTACACTGTTTGAGCGAAGCGAGTTTGTAAATTTCCGGCAGCTTCGAGGAGCGCAAGGCAGTCCGCAGGACCAAGTGGCACGGGTGCCCTTTCT
>JALHJD010000533.1:621-1356 GCA_022837185.1 Desulfobacteraceae bacterium | reverse complement strand
GGAGCTCACGTAAATGCCGATATGGCCGGTTTCCAGGCAGACGTTTTCGGCGTCGGAACTGCCGACGGCTTCCACGAGCCGGTCGCAGGCCGGCGGCGGCACCAGGTGGTCATATTCGCCGAAGAAATTCAGAAGCGGCATCGTCAGTTTTTTTAAATCCACTCTTTTTCCGCCGAGCATCAGCTGGTTCCGGATCAGGAGGTTCTTCTGGTAACAGTCTTCGACGAACTGGCGGAACGTTTCTCCGGGCACGTCGGGGCTGTCGAAAATCCAGCGCTCCATGCGCACGAAGTTTTCCACGAAATCCCGGCTGTCCATGTTTTCCAGGAAACCGACGTACTTGTCGATCATCAGGCGGGCCGGGTTGAGCAGCAGAAAGCCGAAATTCATCAGATCGCCGGGAATGTTTCCGAAGGTGCGGATCATGCGGTCCGCGTCGATGTCTTTCATCCAGACATGCAAAAGGCCCTTGTCCGTGTCGAAATTCGTCGGCGTCACGGTGGTGATCAGATTTTTGATTTTCTCCGGATGCAGCGCGGCATACATGACGCAAAAGGTTCCGCCCATGCAGATGCCCATCAGGTTGATTTTCGCAAGGTCGTGCCGGCGGCGGATAAAATCGACGATGTTGTCCAGATAGCCGTTCACGTGATCGTCGATGGTGAGGAAGCGGTCCTTGCGCGTGGGATAGCCCCAGTCCACCATGTACAGATCGATGCCTTCCTGCAGAAAGGT
>JALHJD010000533.1:0-574 GCA_022837185.1 Desulfobacteraceae bacterium | reverse complement strand
GCAAATCCAGCATGGTCTCGCGGTTGATGAGCGCGTAAACCACCAGCAGCGGGGCTTTGAGCTTGTTTTCGGCGCTTTCATTGCGGGCGTAGTGCTTGAGCCGGACGCGGTCCTCCTCGTAGACGATATCGTAGGGCGTGGCGCCGAGTTCATAGTCAAGTTCCCCCAGGAGAACGTCGGAGGCCCGGGAGGCGCGCTTTTGCGCCTTTTCCGTATCCTCGGCCATGCGTTCCAGAATCAGATCCAGGGGAATTTTCGTGTTCGTCATTGCAGGCATCATCCTTCCGGCTGTTGCCGGTTTTCCTCCGGCGCGCCGGGAAAAAAGCTATTTGGCGGCCGAAACCGTGTTGGGGGAAATGTCGAGCCGCTTTTCCAGTTCCCGCACGCGTTTTTTGAGCAAATGGAATTCCTTGTACAGGTCGTCCAGATCCCGGTGCGTCGCCACCGGAAAAAGCTGCAGCAAATCGCGGATCGCGTCATTGCGGGCGACCAGAAAATCCTCCAGCTTGTTGAGCGTCCGGTGCAGCGCGTCCGTGTATTCCCGGGATTTGAACAGGTTCATGTAATGGCCTTC
>JALHJD010000228.1 GCA_022837185.1 Desulfobacteraceae bacterium | reverse complement strand
GGCTGGTACGACGCGTAGGCGTAATCGATGGAAACATCCTTGCTGCTGAAGGTATCACTGAACGATTGAATCGTGGTACGGGGATTGGAACCTCCGGAGGCCAGTCCGAAACCCACCTTCACCGAGTCGGTGACCGCGGCTTCGGCGCCCAGGCGGAGGCGGAAGCGCCCTCTGTCCCGGTCCACTTTTTCATCGGTATCAATATGCTCGTAGCGAACCTTCATATCGCCCTTGAGCTTAATCTTGCTGACCCACTCCGGAACTCCGCCGCCCTCTGGCGTCACCGCCGGCTCGGCTGCCTCCTTTGCGGCCTCCGCTTCTATGGCCTGCAGCATTTCAGTCGCCTCGGAACGCGTCAGAATGTTCTTATCAACCAGTTTCTCGATCAGCAGATCAACCTTGTCCGCCAAGCATGGCGTCCCGGAAAACAACACCGGACAAGCCGCCAAGGAAAGAACCATTGCCATACGTCTTTTCATCGTGCTCCCTCCATTTCAAGGTGATAGGCAATGCGCCTCTGTTGCCCCGAAACCGGCCGACCAAGCGGACTGCCGACGCAATTCCGTAACTTACTGTTTTTCCGATTTTTGAGCCCTGACAATAAGATCTTCCCTTTGCGTCAGGGCGAACTGTCTGACAATTCTTGTATCGGCCGGACGTAAAGCGGGCCTTAACCCTGAAAATTTGGGATAACCAGGGGGTTGATCTCCGTCGGTCGCCTCTCCGAGGGAGCCGCCGCGGTTATCCCGTTGTGCCCGCACCTTCCTCCCTCTATTTCTCCTCCGGCACGGCCGCGGCTTCAAAGCCGTATTCCTTCAACACCTTCTGGCCGTCGGGCGACAGGATAAACATGGCCAGTCTCCAAGCCTCGGGCGAGGCTCCATTCCTGACTATCATGCCGTAATCGGCCCCAACGGAAAGGTCTCCAGGTATCCTGACGATCTTGAGGTCCGGTACTTCCTTTTTGGCCAGTACGGCGTTGGTGCAATAGGTAAGGAAAACGTCGGCCTTCTTGTCGCCCATTACCCATCCGTACTGATTGACCCCCTCGGGAGCCTTGGGGCTGTCCGGCCCGCCGGTCAGCTGCAGGGCTTTGCCGGAAAGGGTCGCAAAACTCCCAGCCATTACCGCGTCGGCCTTTTTGAAGAGTTCCCAGGCATAGTCACCGCTGGGATCCGCTTTCGGAGTTGATGTTCCCACCCTGACGTCCTTGCTCAAAAGGGTATCAAGGAAATTGTCCGTCGTTACATCCACTCCGGGTTGGGCCAGCGCACAAAGCTGATTACGGGCAAACAGCACCACCGGACCGCCCCAGCCGCCGGCAGCGAGTTTTTCCGGATGCCCCATATTCGCGGAAGCGAACACATCGGCCGCTTCCCCTTCTTCAATCGCTTTTGTCAGCAGGCCGCTGGGGCCGAATTTTGTCGTTATTGCGGTCCCATAAATTTTTTCATAGGACGCGGCTATAGCACCCATGGCCGACTTCAGGCTTCCGGCGGCATAAAGATTCAGGGGCTCGGCTGAAGCCGACCACGGCAGGGAAAAGGCAAGCAACGAGAAGAACACCAGGAAATTCAAATGAATTTTCACAATAACCTCCTTTTTTGGACAAAGATTTACGTTCACAACGGACGTTATGAATACTTTTATTCTATATGCCAAGCTTGATATATGTCAAGACAGGCATAAACAAGTGCAAAAAAAAAATCGCCCCACCACGGAAACAACTGCCCTGCCGATGCACTATCCCGATCTGCAGGCAGAAGCAGTGGCCGTATTGAACGCATCGGTTGTCTCTCTTTTTGCCGTCTGGTAAAATTTTGGAGGGAATCTCTGTACCTTCTCTGCGGCCATCGCTGCAGAAACAAATGGGGGGGGGGTTGACGAACCAGCCCCACAGCGATGCCCTCTGTCTCGGCAAAGTCCAGCGCCTTGGCCAACGTCAGGCAATGATTTCCGGCCGCCGTCAGAACCCTGAAATGGGGCCTTTCGTACCGCCGACTGTCAATGTCCAAACGAACGGGTGATTTCGATATGCCGCGAGCCCTTGGTACGAAAACCCACCGGTCAAAACCAGGTCGCCGGTGCGCGGTCAGGATATGCTAATAAACTGATGAAAAAAATAAATATTTCGGTATAGTTTACGCCTTTGATTTGATTTCTCCTGGAGGGTGTACTGCACACTATTGCACCGTGAGCCCTTTATGACCCTGTCCATTCGCCTATTCGACTTCTTGCAACTCCTGCTCCTCAACCGCTACGTCTTTTTTGTGCTTCTTCTCCTCGGCTACACCAGGATAATGGAGCTGTACGGCGGACTGCCCTCGCTGATGCAGGCCTGGAGGTTTGAAATTCCCCTGCTCCTCTACTGCTACTTTTTCGGGAATACAATAACCCGGAAGACTCCCCTGCAGCCGGTGATTGTCGCCGCTCCCATCGTGATGCTCTACGCGGTGTACGATTTCTACCACCTCCAGTTCGGCAGGCTGCCGCGCCTCATCGAACTGGCCGAGGTCCCGGAGCTGATGGCCGTCATGCCGCTCTGGCTCAAGGCCTTGCTCATCGCCATGATCGGGACCTCCCTCTTGATTTTTTTCCTGACCGTACGCTGGGGCGCCGTGCTGCCAATGGCCCTGGGCGCCCTGCCCCTCGCAGCCCTTTTCGTCGCGGTTGAGTCGTATCCAGCCGCATTCATGAAAGCATTTGAGAAGACCCAGAAGGGAATCGTCACCTATTCCGATGTGATGAGCGTCGCCAACAACGGCCGGATAAGCATGACCCTCTACAACGAGGCAAGGCGGAAGAGTATGCGGGAAAAGACCGCCCACTACCTGGAAAATCCTTATTATCTCCTGGACGTTGACAAGGTGATCGCCAAGGTCAAGGAGCAGCGGAGCAGGCGGAACGTGCACCTCATCGTCCTGGAAAGCTTCCTCGACCCGGAACTCCTCCTGGACGCCGGATTCTCCCGCAACCCTGCCCATCCCGATTTTGAGAAGATATTCAAGCGCAAGGGAGGGCTGTCCATTTCCCCGGTCTTCGGTGGTGCAACGGCCCAGGCCGAGTTTGAGCTGCTCTGCGGGGTCCCCGCCATGAGGGAGCTCTCCGGGGTGGAGTTCAATGTCTTCACCGGGGCCGATACTCCCTGCCTGCCCAGCATCCTCGGTAAAGGCGGCTACCATACCGTTGCCGCCAACGGTTTCCGGCCCGATTTTTTCAATTCGACCAATGCCTACGAGGGGATCGGCTTTGACAAAGCCTATTACCCCAGGGAATACGCGCCGGCCATGGAAAGCTATTTATCCCTCGGGGATGTCGGCGACGAGAAGTACATGTTCGACGGCGACCTCCTGGGCCAGAACCTGAAGTATGTTTCCTCCTGGCTCAAGGAGCACTCCGCCACTCCCTTGTTCAATTATGTGATGACCATGTACGGCCACACTCCCAACGTGATCAACACGGAAAAACGGCCCCAGGTTGTTCGGGTTTACGGGAAGGGACCCGATGACGACCATTTGCAGCGCTCCGTCAACCAGTACTACTACCGTACCAGGGCTATAGCAGACTACGTGAATGAACTGGTGCGCATCGACCCGGACAGCCTGATCATCCTGGTGAGCGACCACCTGCCGCCGCTTCGCTACGGGCCGGACACATACCGGAACCTCAACTATCTCGGCAAAAAGGAAGGCTATCTCAACCTGAATCGGATCTTCTTCGTGGAAAACGGACGGGGCGTGAGGTACAACACCATTCACCACTACGACATTCCCGAGATCATCCTCGGTTATGTCACCCGTACAGAGAAGGAGCGCAAGTCTCTCCGGTCATTCGCCGCCAGCAATGATCCCGACGACCTCGCGGCCCGCCGGAAGGCCTATATGACCATCATGGCCCAGGCCATGAATATCAAGAAACTCCTGCCCGGATTCCGCCCCGCCCCCGCCTCCAGGGAAGCCTCTGCCCAGGCGGAAACCCCCGCGGTCTCCGCCACCGAGGACAAATAGGGAAAGGGTATTGTTCATCCTCTGCACAGTGGGACACAGATAGACAAAAAAAGGGATCGCGGAATTTAAAATTTTCCGCGATCCCTGATTTTCTGGCGCGCCAGGAGGGATTCGAACCCCCGACCTACGGATTCGTAGTCCGGCACTCTATCCAGCTGAGCTACTGGCGCAAACGGAGGCGATATTACCCGACCTGCCCCGTTTGTACAAGTCCTTTATCTTTTCCCGTCCCGCTCAGGACTCAAGGAATTCGATCTTGTGATCCCCGGGCTTCATCTCGGGCTTTAAAATAATGTCGATGCTCACCTGGTGTCTCTTTTCCAGTTCGGCGAGCTCTTCCCGTTTATTGTTCAGGAGATACTGGGCGACGTCCACCGGCAGCGAGCATTCCACCCGCTTGACGTTTTTCCTGCCGACTCCGGTCTGAATACGGCGCAGGTAAAAAAGGGCCCTGGTTTCCACCGTTTTGACAACCCCTCGGCCGTTGCAGTATTCGCATGTCCGGTAGCTCCCTTTTTCAATGGGCGCGCCCATCTTCTGCCGGGAAATCTGCATCAGGCCGAAGCGGGAAATGGTGCTGATGTCAACCTTGGCCTTGTCCCGCTTCATG
>JALHJD010000227.1 GCA_022837185.1 Desulfobacteraceae bacterium | reverse complement strand
GCCGCCATGCGCAAGTTGGTTCACATTGCCTTTGGTGTTTATAAAAATCATACCCCGTATCAGCCACAAAATCCTTGACGGGAAAAACGGTATCTACGCCCTGCGGCAAGATGCCGCCAGGCATCAAACTCCAAACTGCCTACTGCCGACTGATGACTGCCGACTTCCCCGGCGCAGCCGGACAAAGGTTTTTTTCCTTTACAAGTTCCGTATTTGATTTATTCTTGCCGCACAGGAAGCACCCCCTATCCACGGGCGCCGAGGCGGCCGCCCATTGACGACAAAGACACTTGCCATGCGCTACATAAGCACCCGCGGCGGCATTGAGCCGATCGGCTTCAGCGACGCCGTCATGATGGGGCTGGCCGATGACGGCGGCCTTCTGCTGCCAAAGTCCCTGCCCAGAGTCGAAAGAACCTGGGTCAACCGCTGGAAGAACCTGTCCTACCAGCATCTGGCCCATGAAATCTTCAGCCTCTTCATCGACGACCTTCCCGGCACGGTCCTCGAAGACCTTATCGAGACCTCCTATGCCACCTTCAGGCACGCGCAGGTCACCCCCATAACGCCCCGGGGGGATCTCTATATTCTGGAACTTTTTCACGGCCCGACCCTGGCCTTCAAGGACGTGGCCCTGCAGTTTCTCGGCAATGTGTTCGACGTCCTGCTGCAACAGCGGTCCGCGGTCATGAACATCGTCGGCGCCACATCCGGGGATACCGGCAGCGCGGCCATTTACGGCGTCAGGGGCAAGGAGCGGATCAATATTTTCATCCTCCACCCGGAAGGCCGCGTCAGCCCCATTCAGAAGCTCCAGATGACCACGGTTGCTGATCCCAATGTGTTCAACATTGCCGTCCGCGGCACCTTTGACGACGCCCAGGCCATCGTCAAGGAGCTGTTCGGCGATCTGCGGTTCAAGGAGCAGTATCACCTGGGCGCGGTCAATTCCATCAACTGGGCCAGGGTCCTGGCCCAGGTCGTCTATTATGTCTACGCCTGGCTCAAATTGCATTCCCGCGGTTTCGCGTCGGTGGACTTCGCCGTGCCGACCGGCAATTTCGGCGACATCTTCGCCGGCTACGTTGCCAAGCGGCTTTTGCCCGAGGGTCTGATCAACCGCCTGGTTCTGGCCACCAACACCAATGATATCCTGGCCAGATTCGTCACCAGCGGCCACTACAGCAAAGGCAGGGTAAGCGCCACCATCAGCCCGTCCATGGACATCCAGGTGGCCAGCAATTTTGAACGCTATCTCTATTACCTCCGCGGCGAAGACCCCGCCAGAGTACGGGCGGACATGGAACATTTCAATGCCACCGGCAGCCTTGACCTCTCCCCGCTGCACGAGGTGGTGTCGCGGGATTTCGTCGCCCGCTCGGTCACCGAGGAGGAAACCCTGGCGACGATCAGGGAATTTTATCAACAGCACCAGTATCTCCTTGATCCCCATACCGCAGTGGGGGTGCGGGCCGGGTTGGAATTCCGCGACCCCGGCCGGCCCATGATCTGCCTGGCCACGGCCCACCCGGCAAAATTCGGCGAGGCGGTGCGCAAGGCAATCGGCCGCGACCCGGAGCTGCCGCCCGCTCTCGCCGGACTCAAGGAGGAGGACAGCCGCTGCCGGGTCCTGGACGCCGATATCGAACAGATAAAAACCTACATCATGGAGAACGCCCGGACATGATGGACCCGGAAACCCATCGGCGACAGGTCGAGGGGGCCGTTTCCTTCCTCAGCACCAAACTGTCCGCCGTGCCGGAAATCGCCATCGTTCTGGGCACAGGTCTCAGCCGGCTCGCTGATTCCCTGGAGGAGCCGGAGGTCATTCCCTACAGGGATATCCCTCATTTTCCCGTGTCCACCGTGACCAGCCACGCCGGCAACCTGGCCTGCGGCCGCCTCGGCGGCAGGAATGTGGCTGTCCTGCAGGGCAGGGTCCATTGCTACGAGGGCTATTCGGCCCGGGAAGTGGCCCTGCCGATCCGGGTGCTGTCCCTGCTCGGCGCCCGCACGGCGATCATTACCAACGCCAGCGGTGGATTGAACCCGGATTTCAGTCCCGGCACCATCATGATCCTGACGGACCATATCAACCTGCTGGGCGACAATCCGCTGCGCGGCCCGAATTTCGACGAATGGGGACCGCGTTTTCCGGATCTCTCCAGACCCTACGATGACGAACTGACAACCCTTGCCCGATCCGCCGCCCGTGACCTGGGTCTGACGGCGATTGCCTCCGGGACGTATATCTGCATCCCCGGTCCCAGCCTGGAAACACCAGCCGAGACACGCTTTCTGCGCAACTGCGGAGCCGACGCGGTGGGCATGTCGTCGATCCCTGAAATCCTCGTCGCCGTCCACGCGGGCATGCGGGTGCTTGGCCTGTCCGTGGTGGCCAATGTCAACGATCCGGACAATCTGCGCCCCATCCTGCTCGACGATATTGTCCGCAAGGCCCGGGAGACGGAACCGCTTCTGCAGAACCTCATCGCCGCAATTGTTTCGAGGTACGATCAATGACCCGACAGCCCGTCGACCTGATCCTGACCGGCAAGTACCTTCTGACCATGGATGAGCGGATGACGGTTGTCGCCGACGGCGGTATTGCCGTCGCCGGTGACCGGATTATTGCAACAGGGACGGCCGAAGACATCCTCGCCCGGTACGAGGGGGCCGATACCCTGTCGGAACCGCACGGCCTGATCATGCCCGGCCTGATCAACGTCCACACCCATGCCGCCATGGCCTGTTTCAGAGGGCTTGCCGACGACCTCCCCCTGATGCAATGGCTGCAGGAATACATTTTCCCGGCCGAGGCGCGATTGACCGGCGAAATCGTCCATGACTCCACCCTCCTGTCGCTCTGCGAGATGATCAGGTCCGGGACCACCAGTTTCTGCGACATGTATCTCTTTGCCGCCGATGTGGCCCGGGCCGCCGAGTCCGTCGGCATGCGGGCCTGGATAGGCGAGGTGCTGTACGACTTTCCGTCGCCCAGTTACGGTGAGACCGAGAACGGTTTCGCCTGTGTCGAAGCGCTCTTTGCCCGCTACAGCGGTCACCCCCTGGTGACGATAACCGTCGACCCCCATGCGGTGTACACCTGCTCCCCGGCTCTCCTGCAGCGGCTCGGCGACCTCGCCGCGGAACGCAAAGCCCGCTACGTCATTCATCTGTCTGAAAACCAGGAGGAAGTCGCCGCCTGTGTCGAACGGTACGGCCGGTCGCCGGTCATGCACCTCGACGGGCTCGGCCTTCTTAACGAGCGGGTGGTGGCCGACCACTGCGTCATGCTGACCGATGACGAAATACAACTGCTGGCCGACCGGGGGGTCAGGGTTGCCCACTGCCCGGAATCAAACATGAAACTGGCCTCCGGCATCGCACCGGTGGTGAAGATGCTCGAGGCCGGGATCACCGTCGGCCTGGGCACCGACGGCAGTGCGAGCAACAACGATGTCGACATGTTCGGGGAAATGAACACCGCCGCCAAGATCCACAAGGTGCTCCGCATGGACCCCACGGCCATGGATGCCGCTACCACCCTCCGCATGGCGACCATCGGCGGAGCCGCCGTTCTGGGAGCGGAGCGGAGCATCGGCAGTCTCGAACCTGGCAAGATAGCCGACCTGATCGTCCTCGATCTCGACCAGCCCCACCTCACCCCGATATATAATCCCATATCTCATCTTGTCTATGCGGCCCGGGGGGCGGACGTCCTGCATTCGGTGATCAACGGCCGGATCGTCATGCGCCACCGGGAACTCACCACCTTGGACGAAGGAGCCGTACTGGCCCGGATGAGGCGTCTCAGCGAGCAGATCAGGGTGTCAGGGGAGCGATGATTGTTGACACCTGCCTGATCATGATGCTATGCTGTTGATGAGCGATTTTTATTAACCCACGCACAACAGGTGACAGCATGTTCGGACTCGGAATGCCGGAATTGATTATCATTCTGGTCATTATCGTCATCATTTTCGGCGCGGGCAAGCTGCCGGAGATCGGCAGCGGCATCGGCAAGGGAATCAGGAACTTCAAGGATGCCACCCGGAGCGACGACAAACCCAAGGCCATCGATGAGGAAAAAAAGGAATCGGACAGCCAGTAGCCGGCAGCACCCCGGGCAAACAGCCGGGCAGCTTCAGGAAAAAAGGAAACGCAGACCACCATTCATTGTGAGGACAGGCTCATGTTTGGACTAGGAACACCGGAACTTATTGTCATACTCGGCATCGCTTTTCTTATTTTTGGCGGCAAAAAACTGCCGGAAATCGGCTCCGGCCTCGGCAAGGCCATCACTTCATTCAAAAAAGGAATCCATGACGTCGAGGAGACCGGCACCGATATCAAGCGAAGCATCCCCGGAGTGGACGAAATAAAAGAGGTCAAGGACACAATCGACCAGGCCAAAAATATCACCAAGTTCGTCTCCAAATAATTTCTCGCTTCACACTCCTTTCTCTCTGCGTCCCCGAATCCTGTGTCCGGCTATGCCGGAAGTTGGCAGTCGGCACCATACCAGAAGCCAGAAACCAGATGACAGAAGACAGAAGATTCTTGCAGTTTCTCTGTGGGTAAGAAGAACCCCCTCATCCGCCCCTGCGGAGCACCTTCTCCCC
>JALHJD010000226.1 GCA_022837185.1 Desulfobacteraceae bacterium | reverse complement strand
GCCGGGAAAGTGACCATGGCCCTGCGTTTTTGTCCGGAAGATGAGCCGGAGGTGTTGCCCGACGGAGTGGTGTACTACCTTGAAGATGGATTCGAATGGCGGCTGCTCAAACAGTTTTCTCCCGCTGTTGAAGGCTGGGGGACCGTATCCATTGATACCGGCGGTCTTGCCGAAGGGGCGCATAGGGTCAGAGTAGATCTGGTTTACGGTGACTCGGTGGTGAGGGGGTTCAGGACGAACGTCCTGATTGTCGACCGGATCCTCCCTCAAGCGGAGATTACCTCTCCTTCAGGGTCCGAGCCTTTTTGCACCAGGACCGTTGTCAATGCGCGGGGGGACGTTGTCCGGTATGCGGATGTCAATGGCAATGCCGCGGATGAGAACGGTATCTCCAGCTATTGCTTCATTTACGGGGAAGGCAGGAACCCTGATCCATGGTTTGACATTGCTCAGGATAAACCCTGCCGGCCGGAGGATGGCGATTGCCCATACATCTCCATCGAAGAAAAACCCGGCTTGCTGGGTAGTTGGAAGATCACTGCCGCTGATTCCAGGGAGTATGCATTGCAGTTCATGGTGACCGATGCATTCGGCAATACCTCCTGCGTTGCCGCCCAGGTCCGGCCGGACCTGGGTATATTGACGTTAACCGCTGAAACGGACCATACCGTTATTTCCCCCAACAACGACGGGACAAAGGACGCTGTTGCCGTCGACTACCAGGTGGGGGCAAATGCGGTTCTCGACATGACGATTGTACGGGACGGCAGTGTGGTGCGGCGACTCGCCGCTGATCAACAGATTGGCCCTGGTCCGGGCAGGATCACCTGGGACGGTCTTGATGACGCAGGCATAACGGTTCCGGACGGACCGTACCGCGTGGAGCTCGAGGTCAGGGATCCATGCGGCAACCGGCAGCGGAAATCGCTGCCGGTCACGGTCGACAACACGCCGCCGACGACCATGATCCTTTTTCCCGGCAGCGGTCAGGCGCTCAGGGTGGTGACCGAGGTCATCGGCACCGTTGCCGATGCGCATCTGGCCGCCTATCAGTTGCACGCCCTAAATGAAGGGAGCGAAGCACCCCCGATATTGCTCAGCGCGGGGGATATATTTGTCGAGAACGGGCTCCTGGGACTGTGGAACACGTTCGGCCTGGAAGGAGAGTGGTCACTTATTCTCACCGGGGAGGATCTGGCCGGGAACACTGGATCAACAAAGCTGCCGGTCAGTGTCGGCACCCGTCCCGAACTGATCGCCGGCCTGCAGGCGGACCCGGTCATTTTTTCACCTGACGGCGATGGGGAGATGGATGCGACCGAGGTTGTCTATGAATTGACCGATACGGCGAACGTGACGATAACCGTGGAGGATTTTGCCGGCAACCTTGTCGCAGGTGCCGCCAACCCCTCCGCTCCGGCCGGTCTCAACCTGTTCCAGTGGGACGGCTTGGATGCCGGCGGGAATACGGTTCCGGATGGGAGCTACCGGCTGAAAGTGACCGCGGAAAGCGTTTCCGCGCCGTTTGTGATCCAGGAGGAGCAAATAACGTTTGTCACGGATACCGTTCCGCCCGCGATTGAGGTCATATCGCCGGTGCATTCTTCCTTGTACGCCGGCGAAGTGGAAGTCCGGGGGGCGCTGGGCGACTCGAACCTCCGGGAGTACACCGTTTCCATCACCGGCGGACAGGAACCGCTGCTGCTCTCCGTCTCGGAGATCAATCGCGAGATGGTGTTTTCCAGGTCCGTTGATCTGCCCGACGGAATTTATACGCTGCTGATTGAGGCTGCTGACCGGGCGGGCAACTCCTCCGGCAGGGATGTATCTTTCACCGTGGACGCCACCCGGCCGCGGATTGTCATGGAAAGCCCCTCCGACGAGCAATTCTTCGGTGGGTCCCAGGCCTTGGTGACCGTCCGGAGCATGATCGAGGAGGAAAATCCGGGGACCTACAGTGTTCAGTATCGGCAGGAAGAGGAGCCGGAGCAGTGGGTGGACATTGCCTCCGGTGAAGGGGTGCCGCCGGACAATGTCCTGGCGGTTTGGGCGGTCGACCCGGATCAGCGGATTGCCGACGGCGGCTATACAATCCGCGTGAAAGCGGTCGACAAAGCCGGCTGGGAAAGCACGGCCCTCCGGTCGATACGCATTGACAACCACCCGCCCGAGATTGGGATCGCATTGCCGGAAAACGAAGGCTTTGTCCGGGAGCCGTTTGACATCATCGGGACAGTCATTGACCCGTTCCTGCGGGAGTATGCCCTGAGTATCGCCTCTTCCTCCTGCTCCCGGGCGGTGAATTGGTCGTTTCTCGGCAGCGGCGACCGGCCCCTGGAAAACAGCGGCATTGCGCCCCTGAGGATCCTGCCGCCGGACGGCGTCTACTGCCTTCGCCTGTCGGCCGCGGATTTGCTGGAAAACACCGCCGAACAGAAAGTGGAGTTCACCATTGACACGACCCCGCCGGCGCCACCGGTACTGTCAGGGAGCCTGGAACCCGGTGGCGGGGTGGCCCTGACGTGGCGGTTGGATGGGGAGCCAGACCTGGCGGGATTCAATCTGTATCGCAACGGGAAAAAGGTCGATACCCGGCCGATCAGCGATCAGGAGTACCTTGATCGGGATATAGACGAGGGAGAATATGTGTATACCGTCAGGGCCGTGGATGCGGCCGGTTGGGAGAGCGGTGATTCCAATCAGGCGGTGTTCACCGTGGACCGTACCCCGCCGCAGGTGATGATCGCGCTGCCGCGGGACGGTTTCCGGGTGGGGGATTATGTGGACATCATCGGCCGGGCATTCAGTGAAGAGGATTTCAAGGAATACCGGGTACTTTACGGCTTGGGCGAAAATCCGCAATCATGGCGGATGCTGAGAACGTCCCCCGTGCCTGTATCGTACGGTATGCTGGTCCGCTGGGACGCCATCAATCTTGCGGACGGATTGTACACCCTCAGGCTGGAAGCGGAAGATTTGAGCGGCAACGTCAATAGAGCTACCGCCTCGGTCATCGTTGACAACACGCCGCCGGCCCCGCCGGTTCTGCTTTCCGCCTCAGCCGACGGACCTTCGGTGACCCTCGCCTGGCAGGGCAACACCGAAGCCGATCTGGCCGGGTACCTTGTATTCAGAGACGGGCAGCTGGCCAACGCATCAGGCACGGTGATCGGTGATCCCGCGGCTTTTCTCATTACCGGGCTCGGTTATGAAGATGAAGGAGTGCCGGACGGGACCCATGACTATTTCCTGGTCGCCATGGACAGTGCAGGCAACATGAGCGATCAGTCGAATGTCATGCAGGTGTCGATCAACACCCGGCCGCCGCATCTGGACATCGTCGCCCCGGAAGCGGGCCTGCGGTTTGATGCAGCGATAGCAGTCAGGGCGGAATCGGAAGATGCCGATATTGCCCTGGCGCAATTTCAGTACCAGGCCAGCGAAGCAGCCGGCTGGACAGATTTCGGACCTGCCCTGGGCGTAAGACCCTATGCCGTCCATCTCGAGCCATGGGCGCTCGGCTGGGAGTTCGGCGTCTATCGCCTGCGCGCGGTCGCCACCGACCAGGCCGGGCTGACCGATGCGGCGCCTCAGGAGATTGAAATTACGTTCACGGATGTGACGCCGCCCGCCGCACCTGCCGGATTAACTGCCCGGGTGAACGGCGGCTTTATCACCTTATCCTGGAATGAAGGTTCGGAGGCCGACCTTGCCGGTTTCAACGTCTATCTGGGATCTACCCCCCAGCCGAGGAATCCGGACCTGGTGACCGAGACGACCTTTGTCGAGCCGGCCGGCAGCGACACCGGATTCGGTAATGGCGAGTATCAGTTTGCCGTTACCGCGGTGGATGCCGCCGGCAATGAAAGCGAAAAGGCTTCCATCAACGCCACCGTTTTCACCCCGGTGCTCCTGTCCCTGCCATCAGTGGTGACCACACCTGATGTCACGGCCGAGGGGCATACCGTCCCGGAGGCAGCGGTGGAAATCGTCAGCAATACCGGCATGGAACGACACTCCCTCGGGACTGCGCAGGCCGATGTTGACGGCCGTTTTTCCCTGGCGGTCTCCCTTGATGAGGGGGTAAACGTGCTCGCCGCACTGGCGACCGATTCCGCGGGTAATATCAGCCGGCCGTCAAATGTGCGAACGGTGGTCTATGATCCGCCGCCGGCCGCCCCCACAGGCCTTGCGGCCGAAGTCAGCGGCTACGATGTTCTGCTTTCCTGGGATGCCAATACCGAATCCGATCTGCAGGGGTACCGTCTGTATCGAAACGGTGAAAGGATCAATTCCATGGAGCAGGTTGTCACCGGGAGCTTTTCCGCCTCCGCCAATTCTTCCCGGGCCCACCTGGCGGCTGACAATGATCCGGAAACCTACTGGAATTCCTCTTCCTATCCGGCCGCATTCGGTCCTGTCTGGTGGAATATGTCGTTTGGCGGGCAGGTATTTCTTTCAAGCATTGAAATAGAATGGGGCGGGGTTGAATCCGGCCGGCTCATGGCCGGCAAAGACTATGAGATCCAGGTGCTGACCGGGGGCGCCTGGCAGGAAGTTGCAGGAATCACTGACAACAGCGCCAAACGCAATGCCTTCGAGTTCGAACCCCCTGTGAAGGCGGAGGGAGTGCGGCTTTACA
>JALHJD010000225.1 GCA_022837185.1 Desulfobacteraceae bacterium | reverse complement strand
CAGGATTTTCATCAAGCGGGAGGACCTCAACCATACGGGGGCCCACAAGGCCAACAATGTCATGGGGCAGGGGCTGCTGGTCAGGCGGATGGGCAAGAAAAGGGTGATCGCCGAGACCGGGGCCGGGCAGCACGGGGTGGCAACGGCCACCATGGCCGCCCGCTTCGGCTTCGACTGCACCATCTACATGGGCGAGGAGGACGTCCTCCGCCAGCGTCCCAACGTTTTCTGGATGGAAAAGCTCGGGGCCGAGGTGGTGACGGTCACCGACGGCGCCAGGACCCTGAAGGACGCCATCAACGAGGCCTTTCGCGACTGGGCCGCCCGGATGGATGACACCCACTACGTTCTGGGCACGGTCTGCGGGCCGCACCCCTTTCCCGACATGGTGGCCTGGTTCCAGTCCATCATCGGCCAGGAGGCCCGGGCCCAGATCATGGAGCAGCACGGGGCCATGCCGGCCGCGGTCTATGCCTGCGTCGGCGGGGGCTCCAATGCCATGGGCATTTTCCAGGGCTTCCAGAACGAGGCCGGGGTGGAGCTGGTGGGCGTGGAGGCGGGCGGCAAGGGCATCGACACCGACCAGCACGCCTCCCGCATGAGCGGCAGCCGGGCCGCGGCCGGAGTGGCCCAGGGCTACAAGTCCCTGTTCCTGCAGGATGAGGACGGCCAGATGCTCGACACCCATTCCATCGCCGCCGGACTCGACTATGTGGGCATTTCCCCCATTCTCGCCGATCTCGGAGACAGCGGCCGGGTCCGCTTCGAATCAGCCACCGACCGGGAGGTGCTGGAAGCGTTGGAGCTGACCATGCGCACCGAAGGCATCATCCCGGCCCTGGAGTCGGCCCACGCCTTTGTTCAGGCCTTCAAGGACGCACCGAAATTTTCACCCGAAGACGCCATCATCATCAACATGTCCGGCCGGGGCGACAAGGATATCTTCACCATCGCCCACTCGTTTGACGACCCCTCCTGGAAGCGGTTCATCATCGACCGGGGGGACGAGTACCGTCAATCCTTCGGGGACGCGAAACATCCCGGCAATAAGGATTGAACACGAAGGGCGGCGAAACTTCACCCTGAACCGCCGGCGGCGGAATACCCCGGCGGAGGGACCATTATCCGGAGAAGAACCTGGCATGAACCTTACTTCCGATATCCGACAGCGGCTGCAGCACAGGCCGGTCCTGCTGATGACCCACCTGGTGCTGGGCTACCCCTCCCTCGACATCAACCGCCGGGTGATCCGGCAGATGGCTGAAAACGGCGTGGACTGCATCGAGCTGCAGATCCCGTTTTCCGAACCCATGGCCGACGGGCCGGTCATTCTCAAGGCCAACCAAACGGCCCTGGCCGGCGGCATCCGGGTGGCCGACTGCCTGGCCTTTGCCGGGGAGGTGGTCCGGGAGTTTCCGGGGGTCAACTTTTTCTTCATGACCTATTACAACATCGTTTTCCGGTACGGCGAGGAGGCCTTTATCAAACGCGCCGTCCAGATCGGCGTCAAGGGGCTCATTATCCCCGACCTGCCCCCCGAGGAGGGTGCGTCCTGCCTGCGCCTGTGCCGGGAGCACCAAATCGCCCCGATCATGTTCTTCACCCCGACCAGCACCGACGAGCGGATGCGCGAGGTGGCCCGCCACGGGGACGGTTTCATTTACTGCGTGGCGAGAAAAGGGGTGACCGGCAGCAAAACAACCATGGACGACACCCTTGCCGGTCATCTCGCCCGCTACCGGGCGGCCACCGATCTCCCCCTGGCCGTAGGCTTCGGCATCGCCGGCCGGGAGGACGTGGCCATGCTCGAGGGCCGGGCGGACATGGCGGTCATCGGCACCGCCACCATCAAACTGGTGGACAGGGAGGGACCGGAAGCGGTCGGCCCGTTCATCACCGGGCTTGTGCACGGATAAACTCCTTCAGGCAGAATAAATCCGGATTCCTGCCGTCCCCGTTTCGTTGCGACCGGAGCGGGGCAGTCCGCCTTGTGGAAAGCTGCCGCCGGTTATCCGTTCATTCGCAGGATGTCGAACAGTCTGTTGTTTTTTCGGCAACCGAGTCCGTTCCTGGTTTTCTTCAGGCAGCCGGGCGCAGGGGTGTAAAAATCCGGCTGCCTGAAAAGGGTTCAGTTATTTATGATGAATCGCGGGGAGGAACATGGTCCAGGGAAATGGCTTGCAGTTGCCGGAAATACCCGATATCTCGAGAATACTTGGGCCGTCGACAACATACAGGCTGCAGCCGGCTCCCGTTGATGACGGTGCTACCACCATGTCATGCCGGCTTCCATAAGTCAGTCCGTTAAACAGCGTTTCCGACGATCCGTCGGCTATTGTGACGACATCGATATTGGGGTGGTTGGTGGTAAACAGGAAATTGCCGTCCGGACTAACGGCAAAGTCGGCGTAATTTGTTGTATGGCCCGGGATAGCTGAATAGGAGCCGGCGCCGAGATCCGCGCGGAAGAAAAGACTTTCGGACCAGAAATAGGCGGCATCATGACCGGGATCATATGCAACGTCATACACGCGCGGGAGCGGTGATATGTCCAGTACGGCGGCGGAGATATTACTGACGGGATTATAGGACCGGATTTCGGCGGCAGGGCCATTGCCGCTGGTTACCAGCAGGTTGCCGTTCCAGGCGGCAATCCCGGATTCCAGTCCGAAGCCGGAAAAAGTATGGATGGTTGTCGCGGTCCCGTTTGTCGTATCGATTTTAACGAGTTCCCCATTGGGAACCGATTCACTTCCAAGCGGCACATAAATACTGTTGTTCATAAATTGAATGTCCGTCTCGACGTACGGATAGAAAGTGCCAAAACACATTGCATCGCCGTTGGGGGTAAAATCGGTGGTAACCGTCGAAACCGTACCGTTCGGGGCAATTTTTCGCAACACGCCTTCACAGCTGTCATAGTCGGCATAATAAAAGTTCAGGGTATTCCGATCCACCGTCAGCCCGGCGGGAATTGACGGAAGACCGTCGGCATAGGTGGAAAGGGTGTAAGCGGAAGCGACGGTGGTAAAGATCAGGCGCCACGAGTTCAGGGTGCCGGTGATCCCCCCCTCGTCGTCGGTGATTTCCAGGGTCCATACACCGTCCGCCGTGCTGCCGTCAAGGACGGAGAGCGGCGATTCCGGCTGATACGATCCGGCGAACGGCGGAGTGCCCGCGGTTATCGAGGTTGCCGCCTCGTCGTCGAAAATGGTGCCGCTGTAATTGTCGCCGCTGCCTCCGTTATCCGTTGACAGTTCTATCCGGCTGGCATCCGGGGCGATGAGGAAGATATCCAGGTCGGCGTTCCAGGTATGGGTGATGTCAAGCTGCACATTCAGGTCGACAATCTGTCCGGTGTTGCAGGAGGTGATGATTGACGTCGTTGTGGTCAGGTCAGGCAGGGGTTTCGGGACATCCGACGAGGGGATGGTGAGATCGGTCGTTTCCAGGATCAGGCTCCAGGAATTAAGGGTACCGTCATCCAGCGGGGCAAACATGTCCCCAATCTGCAGGGTCCAGGTTCCTTCCGCGCCTCTGCCGTCGAGACCGGCAAGCGGTACTTCCGGTTGATATGACCCGGCGAACGGCGGGTCCCGGCGCTGATCGCGGTTGCCGCCTCATCGTCAAAAACGGTGCCGCTGTAATTTGCGCCGTCCGCCCCTCTTCGATTGGCGAGCAGGATCGAGGTGCCGTCCGGGGCAATGAGGGTGATGACCAGATCACTCACATAAGGGTGGGAGATGTCGAGCTGCACGTTGACGTCAACAATATTTCCGCCGCAGGGCACGGTGACCGCCGATGTTGCGGGAGGGATATTTGTCGTTATACTTTTGGGGACATCGGTAGAGTTATAGGTCATGGTTGCCGCCGTCACCGACCCGGCTCCGGCGATGAGCGCCAGGCAGAAAATGACCGCAATCCATCCGGTGCGGCTTCTCATTTTCTTCATAAATCCCTCCTTTGCCGAGAATTGTTTTTTTCACCTAAAAAGAAAGACACAGCAGAGTGCCTGTTGGTCCTTGATTATTCGTGCCAAGCCTCTGTTTTCATCGCATGTTGAAATTTATTATATAAAGCATATTAAAGTCAAACCGCGAGGAAGAAAATCAAGGGAATAGGTCAAAATCGGAGAGTCCGGAAGAGATCGAAAGGGTTCCGAGTTCAAGCTCCATGCGTCCTGTCATTTTGAATATGACCCGCCCGATCCGCCGGCGCTCCCCGCAGGGAGGCTTTATGGGGTACATTATCGATATCGGCGGCAGGGTTCAACTTTCCCTGCCGGAGAAATGCTGTCCCCTTTCCTGTCGGAGAAAATAAGAAGCATTCCCTTGCAAAAATCGTTGACAATGATAAATGTTTGGTGTACCTAAACCTGACATTGATACTGAGGTTTGCGATGACCCGAAATCCGCCGAAAACAGGCTGCCGGTGCCCGATGAAAGAGTTGAGGTGCAGGCAGGATTCCCACCCGGAAAGTGCCACACCGTTGTCCCTGGCCTGCGGCAGAGAGCGCTTCAAGGTGTGCAAGGTCAGGGGCGACCGGAAGGTCTGCGCCCGCATGGCCCAGCTCGGCGTGTTCCCCGGCAGTGAAATCGAGGTGATCTGCCCCGGCCGGTCAAAACAGTGCATGGTCAGGGTCAAGGGCAGTACGGTGAGCCTCGATCAGCAATTTGCCGACAA
>JALHJD010000224.1 GCA_022837185.1 Desulfobacteraceae bacterium | reverse complement strand
CCCGGGTGAGGGGGTATTCTACGGGCCGAAGATCGACGTCAAGATCAAGGATCAGCTGGGCCGTTCCTGGCAGTGCTCCACGATTCAGGTTGACTTCAACCTTCCGGAGCGGTTTGAGATGACCTACACCGGAGAAGACGGCCGGGAACATCAGCCGATCATGATCCACCGGGCCCTGATGGGGTCCCTGGAACGGTTCGTCGGCGTCATGATCGAGCATTATACCGGGGCCTTCCCCCTGTGGCTGGCGCCGGAACAGGCCAGAATTCTGAACATCACCGACGACCAGCTCCACTATTGCGAGGCGGTGTACGCAAAACTGCGCAAGCTGGGCATCAGGGTGGAGAAAGACCTGCGCAACGAAAAGCTGAACTACAAGATCCGCGAAGCGCAACTGATGAAAATCCCCTACATGCTCATCGTTGGTGAGCGGGAGAAGGAGGAGGGGACGATCACCGTTCGCAAGAGAAACGGTGAGAACCTGCCGGCCATGACGCCGCAGGATTTCGCGGAGAGGGTTCGCGGCGAATGCGAGGAAATGATGGGCGGCAAACGATGATTACCGCTGAAGAGGAATAACCAAGAGGAGGAACGGTTATCAAAAAACGAGGAAGGAAGGCGCAGCCGAGTCAGGACATAAAAGCCAGGGTGAATGAAGAGATTACCTCTCCCAAGGTCCGCGTGATCAACATCGACGGCGAACAGCTGGGTATCTTATCTATCGATGAAGCGATGCGCAAGGCCTATGATCAGGACTTCGACCTGGTCGAAGTCGCGGCAACAGCCGATCCTCCCGTTTGCCGGATCATGGATTATGACAAGTACCGGTACGAGCTGAGCAAGAAGCAGAAGGAAGCAAAGAAAAAACAGACCATCGTTGAAACCAAGGAGATCAAGTTCCGCCCGAAAACCGAGGAGCATGATCTCAACTTCAAGATCAAGCAGGTTAAAAAGTTTTTGGAGCAGAAGAACAAGGTCAAGATCACCATGCGGTTCCGGGGCCGTGAAATAGTTTACGCCCAGAGCATCGGCCTCGAGGCCATGAAAAGGATAGCGGAAATGCTCCGTGACGATTGCGTTATCCAACAGGAGCCGTCCATGGAAGGGCGCCAGTTGGTCATGCTGGTGGGGCCGAAATCCTGACCCGTCTTCCAAATTCCGGTTTATATAATATATCCGCGTACAGGCGCGGAAGGAGAACATTATGCCGAAGATGAAAACGAACAGAGGCGCTGCCAAACGCTTTAAAGCGACCGGTTCAGGTAAGATCAAGCGCAACAAGGCGTACAGCAGCCACATCCTGACCAAAAAAACAACCAAGCGGAAACGGAACCTGCGTAAATCCGACCTGATCGCCCACTCCGACCGGCGTTCGGTCAAACGCATGCTGCCTTATCTGTAGGCGGAGCAGGCGGAACCGGATCCGGGAAGCCCCCGTTCTCATGACGAGGGAAAGGCGGAAACCGGAACAACGGCCCAAGATACGTTGTGACGCCGCCGCCGGCCCATCATTGAGGATGATCAACAACCAATTTCAACCGTAATTCTGGAGTAAGACAATGTCACGTGTGACACGCGGATTCAAAGCCCGCCGGAGAAGAAATAAAGTATTGAAAATGGCCAAGGGGTACCGGGGCGGCAAACATCGCCTGTACCGGACGGTGACCGAAGCCGTTGATCGGGCCCTGTGCTTTGCCTACCGTGACCGCAGGACCAAAAAGCGGAATTTCCGCAACCTGTGGATTACCCGCATCGCAGCCGCGGCCAAGATGAACGGTACCAGCTACAGCAGGTTGATCAACGGCATGAAAAAAGCCGGCATCGACCTGGATCGCAAGGTCCTGTCGAATCTTGCAATCGTCGATCCAAAGGCCTTCAGCGAGGTGGTGAAGGCGGCCGGGGTTTCCTCCTGAGCAGGAAATGGAAGACGAACTCAACAGGCTCGCGCAGGAGGCCCGCAATACCCTTGATGCGGTTGCGGAGCCTGCGGAACTTGAAGCATTCCGGGTCAGATTCCTGGGAAGAAAGGGACTGTTCTCAACCGTCATGCGCCGGTTGGGTACGGTCAGCCCCGAGGACCGGCCGAGGCTCGGCCAGCTTGCCAACACTGTCAAGCAGGGGATAGAGAAGCTTTACGAAGAGAAAAAGCAGGCACTGGCGGGGGCGTCAGCACCGACAAAGGCCGCAGAAGATTTAAGCCTGCCCGGCCGGCACATTCCTTTCGGCAAACTCCATCCGGTGACCCAGGTGATGGAGGAGATCTGCGCTATATTCGAGGGCATGGGTTTTGCCGTGGCCGAAGGACCGGACGTCGAACTGGACCATTACAATTTCGCGGCCCTGAATATTCCCGAACATCATCCGGCCCGCGCCATGCACGACACGTTCTATGTGTCGGATTCCATCCTTCTGCGCACCCACACGTCGCCGATGCAGGCCAGGATAATGGAGGCGCAGGAGCCGCCCCTTCGCTATATCGCGCCGGGCAAGGTGTACCGCTGCGATTCGGACATTACCCATACGCCGATGTTTCATCAGGTTGAAGGATTTCTCGTCGACCGCCGGGTTTCCTTTGCCGACCTCAAGGGTGTGTTGACCATTTTTACCCGGCGGATGTTCGATGATGACCTGGCGCTCAGGTTCAGGCCCAGTTTCTTTCCATTCACCGAACCGAGCGCCGAAGTCGACATCGCCTGCGTCATCTGCGGCGGAAAGGGGTGCCGGGTCTGCAAGCGTACCGGCTGGCTCGAAATCCTCGGAGCAGGTCTGATCGATCCCGAAGTGCTGAAGATGGTCAATTACGATCCGGACGCCTACAGCGGCTTTGCCTTCGGACTTGGCGTCGAACGGATTGCCATGTTGAAGTACGGTATTGACGATATCAGGTTGTTTTATGAAAACGACCTGCGTTTTCTGGGCCAGTTTTAACCGTAACAGAAGTTGTCCCGGTTTTCCCCGGTTTGAGCGGACCGCTTTCCATGGTCCGCCCGGCTGCCGACGCCCTGAGGGCCTGACCCCGGGGAAGCCATCGAGGAGCACCGGAGCCGTTTTTCCCGACAGGGAGCGCCACAGCCTCCACTGCGTCGGGAATGGCTGCGTTGCGGCACCGTCCGGTGGTATTCCCGGCCCCTGATCCGAGAGATGGAAACGGAGAAATGAAGTTCACGCTGAAATGGCTCAATGAATACGTCAGTCTCGACGGCCTGCAACCCGAGCGGATAGGGGGCGGGCTCACCATGCTCGGCCTGGAAGTCGATTCACTGACGGACATGTCCAGGGGACTTGAGGATATTATCACGGCGAAAATTGTCAGGGTCCGCCAGCATCCCAACGCCGACCGGCTGACGGTCTGCGACGTCGACACGGGTGAAGAAACGATTCAGGTGGTGTGCGGCGCGCCGAATGCCAGGGAGGGAATGGTGACCGCCCTGGCCCGCCCGGGAGTCACCCTGTCCGATGGTCTGCGGATCAGAAAGACGAAGGTCCGCGGCCAGGAATCTCACGGCATGCTCTGTTCGGGCCGGGAGCTGGGCATCAATGACGACCACGGCGGTATCCTGGAAATCCCGCCCGGGATCGAGCCCGGCCTTGCTCTGGCCCCGGCGCTGGGTCTTGACGATGTGCTGGTCGAAATCGACCTGACCCCCAACCGGCCCGACTGCGCGAGCGTGGTCGGCGTGGCCAGGGAAGTCGCCGGCTTTGCCGGCGTCCCTCTGCGAAAACCCCTGGACCGTGCGGCGCTTCCCCGGCTGGGTGATGCTCATCCCGATTTCGGCGTCGAGATCCGGGAGCCGGATCTGTGTCCCCGTTACGCGGCCCGCAAGCTCACCGGGATCAAAATAGGCCCTTCGCCCCGCTGGATGCAGCAGCGCCTGCTGGCCGTCGGCATGCGGCCCATCAACAATATCGTCGACATTACCAATTATGTCATGCTCGAGCTGGGCCAGCCTCTTCACGCCTTTGATTTCAACCGGCTGGCTGGCGGCCGCATTGTGGTCCGCTGTCCCGGCGCGGCCGAAAAGACTTTCACGACCCTGGACAATGTTGTCCGTCCCCTGGAACCCGACATGCTCATGATCTGTGACGCCGAGCGGCCGGTCGCGGTGGCGGGCATCATGGGCGGTCTGGAATCGGAGGTGACGGATCGGACCACCGAGGTTCTGCTTGAATCGGCCTGCTTCAATCCCCTCAGCATCCGCAGGACCGCCCGCAGGCTCAATATCGCCTCGGAGGCTTCCTATCGCTTTGAGCGCGGCATTGATCCCGACGGAGTGGATGTCGCCCTGGAGCGGGCGGTCGGGCTGATGGTCGAATTGGCCGGCGCCCGGCTTGTCGAAGGAGGCGTTGATCTCTATCCCGGCAAAAAGCCCGAACAGGTTCTCCGCCTTCGGGTGCCGAGGGTCTGCGACCTTCTGGGCATGGAGCTCTCAGCCAGCCGGATTGCCGGCCACCTTGCCAGCATCGAGTTCGGCGTGGCAGAGCATGACGGGGAGAGCCTGATGGTCACCGTCCCGAGCTTCCGCGTCGATATCGAGCGTGAGGTGGACCTGGTTGAGGAGGTCGCACGGCTGGTCGGCTACAACAATATCCCCGTCAAGCTGCCCCTGATCACCATGGATTATCCCCAGCGCGAGCCCTTGCGGAGTCTTCGGCGCAGGGCGGCCGACAATTTCATTGCCCGCGGTTTTACC
>JALHJD010000223.1 GCA_022837185.1 Desulfobacteraceae bacterium | reverse complement strand
GCAGCGATCGATTCTGCTGTTGCAGTCAGCGCCACTGCCCAGGGGGGAGGGGTTTCCTCCACGCCGCCCTGCCCAGCGCCGGGAGTTAATCTCGCTGTGGTGGGAAGATTGCAGGCAACGGAAGCCAGCAGCCAGGCACAAAAGACGAGCAGGATTGCCCGTCGCCTACCGTTGGATTTGATTTTGCGGGACAAACCGATCCCAGGCTTCCACCACAACGCCATTTTTCACCAGTCGACCATTATATTCAATCCCGTCACCCTGCGAGATCCAGCCCTCCAGGTTGAATGGTACGGAACCATCCGCGGGGATCCACTCTCCATTATACCTTCTTGCCAGGTGGACGTGGGAACCCAGCGAGAAACCTCCCTCACAAGAGGCATGACCGATCGGTTCCCCTGCCTTTACATACGTTCCAGCCGCCACCCGTTCGCTGGAGTCCAAAAAAATAGAGCGCTTATGGCTGCGGTCCATGACCCTGGAGGCCATCCGGGAAGGCCTGGCCAACCTGCGCTCCGACGAGGAAATGCTGCCCCTGGAGGAGACGGCCAAGTGCCGCTCCCAATCCGACTGGCTCATCGGCATCAACGCGACCAGGGCGATGACCTGTTACAACTCCCGTTTCGGCGGTTTTCGCAAAACCCCATGCGGCCGGGTTCAGACGCCCACCCTGTCGATGATTGTCAAGCGTGAAGAGGAGCGCCGCGCATTCATTCCCCGGACCTACTGGGAACTTCATGCCCTGTTTGCCGGCCCGGGTTTTTCCTACGAGGGGATCTGGATCGACCCGGACTTCAAAAAGGACGACAGCAAGCCCGACAACCGGCAGGATCGTCTATGGGACGCCGAAAGGGCAGCGGAAATTGCCGCCCGCTGCCCCGGCAGGAACGCCCGGGTCAAGGAGACCAGCAAAAAAACGACCCAGGGCTGCCCGCTGCTCTATGATCTCACCTCACTGCAGCGGGAGGCAAACAGCCGCTTCGGCTACTCCGCCAAGAACACCCTGGCCATCGCCCAGGCCCTGTATGAAAGACACAAGCTGATCACCTACCCGAGAACCGACAGCCGCCACCTGCCGGGAGATTACCTGCCGACGGTGAAAAAAATCTTCCAGGCCCAGGTAGAGGGGCAGTTCGGCCCGTTTGCCCGGGAGGCCCTGGAGAAGAACTATCTGAAAAAAAATCCGAAGATTTTCAACGACGCCAAGATCAGCGATCATTTCGCCATCATCCCAACCGGTCTGCTGCCCGGGAACCTGTCCGAGGCCGAACAGAAAATTTATCAGATGATCGTCCAGCGGTTTCTGGCCATATTCTTTCCGCCGGCCGAATACCTCAATACCCGGCGGTTGAGCATCGTGGACGGCGAAACCTTTCTCACCGAGGGCAAAATCCTTGTTTATCCCGGCTGGAAAGCCGTGTACGGGGCGGGGACGGATACCGGGCGGGACGAACTCCAGGCCCTGCCGGACAAGGTGCCGGTCGTCTGTGAAAAAGTCGAGCAGGAGGAACACCAGACCAAACCGCCGCCCAGACTGTCCGAAGCCACCCTGCTGACCGCCATGGAACAGTCAGGGCGGCTGATCGAGGACGAGGAACTGGCGGAAGCGATGAAGGAACGGGGCCTCGGCACGCCCGCCACAAGGGCCGCCATCATCGAGAAACTGATCAACGAAAAATATATCATCCGCGAAAACCGTGAACTGTCGCCCACCGGCAAGGCATTCGAACTGCTGTCACTGCTTGATGCCATGCAGATTGACGTTCTCGCTTCTCCTGAATTGACCGGAGAGTGGGAATACAAGCTCAACCGGATCCTCAAGGGCGGCATGACCGCAACCCAGTTCATGGCTGAAATCAGGGAGCAGACCAGAACCATTGTCGAAAAGATCAGGAATTACATGGCCGGCCGCAAGAGCAGGCCGGAAGCGCCCTTCTCCCCTGTCAACAACATGCGTTTTTTTTCCACGGCAACCATGTACATCTCCGAGGATAATGCCGTCAGGATCCGCAAGGTGCTGGGGGGGAGGGTCATGCGCGAGGAGGAGATCGCCGCCCTGATCAGGGGTGAGACCATCGGCCCCTTTGACGATTTCCGCTCCAAACAGGGCAAACTGTTTACCGCCGCCCTGACCATGAAAGAGGGCAAGGTGGAATTTATTTTTCCCGAGAGCGGCGGTGAACTCGACACCGAGCAAATAAAACAGACCGAGCCCCTTGGCCTGTCGCCCATTGACAATACCCCGGTCTTTGACACTCCTGCAGCCTTCATGTCCGAATCCGCCCTCAACGGCGATCAGGACAAGGGGCTGCGGATCAGCAAGGTCATCCTCGGCCGCCGCATCGACCGGGAAGCCATCGTCCAGCTCCTGGAAAAGGGCAGAACCGAACTGATCAGCGGTTTTGTCTCCAAAAAGAAAAAACCCTTTGACGCCTACCTGCTGCTGGACGACCGAGGCAAGCTCAGCTTTGAGTTTCCGCCCCGCCGGAAAAGGGAAGGACGGAAAAAATCAGGAACCGCCTGAACAGGGACGCATGATATGAGAAGGTTGAAGAAAAAACACAGGGACAGAAGCGGTTCCGAGCTGGCGCGGCTGTGCGCCCGGATAGCCTTGGACAAGAAAGCCGAAGACATTGTCATCCTCGATGTCCGGACCCTGACCTACTTTACCGATTATTTCGTCATCATGAGCGCCAGGTCCACCCGTCACGCCCAGGGCCTTGCCGAGGCGATCGAGGGCGAACTGAGCGCCAAGCGGATTTCCAGCAATAACTGCGAGGGACTGAAGGAGGGTCAATGGATCCTGCTCGATTACGGCGACGTTGTCGTCCACATTTTTTACAAGGAGCAGCGGGCCTTTTACGACCTTGACGGACTCTGGCACGACGCGCCCCGGATAGCCGTCGAACAGCCCGGCACCGTCCTGTAACATCAACCTCTTTCCCGGTCTGATAATGCCCACTCAAACTCTGCTGCTGGCAATTCTCGATGGTTGGGGCCACGGTGAACCTTCTCCGACCAATGCGATCACCGTCGCCCGTACGCCCAACATGGACCGCTGGACGGCCGAATACCCGTTTACCACCCTCGTGGCCCACGACGGCCTGGTCGGGCTGCCCGAAGGGCAGATGGGCAATTCCGAGGTCGGTCACCTCAACATCGGCGCCGGCCGCATTGTCTACCAGGATTTTACGCGGGTCAACAAAGCCATCGACTCGGGGGAGCTGTTCACCAATCCCGTGCTGGCTTCACTGATGGACCGGGTCAAAACCATGAACAGCAGCCTCCACTTTTTCGGACTGCTGTCGGACGGCGGCGTCCATTCACATATCAACCATCTCAAGGCCCTGCTGGAGATGGCCCGCCGGAAGGGACTGGAGAAGGTTTTCGTCCACTGTTTCATGGACGGCCGCGACACCCCCCCCCAGAGCGGCGCCGCATACATGCAGGAGTTGGTCGATACCATGCGAAGTCTTGACTGCGGCAGGGTTGCCACCATCTGCGGCCGCTACTGGGCCATGGACAGGGATACCCGCTGGGACAGGGTTGAGAAGGCCTGGGATGCCTTGACCGCAGGTATCGGCGTCAAGTCCGCCGATCCGGTACTGGCGGTGAAGGAAGCATATCTGCGCGGCGAGAACGATGAATTCATCAAGCCGATCGTCATGGTTGACGGGGGCCGGCCGGTGGCCGAGGTTGCCGACAGTGACGGCGTCATTTTTTTCAACTTCCGGGCCGACCGGGCCCGGGAACTGACCAGGGCCTTCACCGACAAGGAATTCACCGGCTTTGCCCTTTCCAGACGTCCGAGCCTGGCCGGATTTGTCACCTTCACCGAATATGATCAACGGTTTACCCTGCCCGTCGTCTTCCCCCCGGTGAATCTGCACAACATCCTGGGCGAGGTCGTCAGCCGGCACGGATTGCGCCAACTCCGCATTGCTGAGACCGAAAAGTACGCCCATGTCACCTATTTCTTCAACGGCGGCAGCGAATACCCCTTCCCCGGTGAAACCCGAATCCTGATCGATTCGCCCCGGGACGTGGCCACCTATGACCAGAAACCGGAAATGAGCGCCTTTGAGGTGACCGAGCGGCTGATCGCCGAGCTGCGGAAAGCGGAAGCGGCCGGTGCGCCCTTTGATTTCATCGTGCTCAACTTCGCCAACGGCGACATGGTGGGGCACACCGGGATCCTCGAGGCCGCCGTCAAAGCCTGTGAGGCGGTTGACCAGTGCCTGGGAAAAATCGCCGGATACCTGCTCGGCAACGGCGGCACCATGCTGATCACCGCCGATCACGGCAACGCGGAGGTCATGGCCGACCCTGCAACCCATGGCCCTTACACGGCCCACTCCCTCAACCCGGTCCCTCTTATCCTGGTGGACGACCGGTACCGCGACTGCACCCTGCGCAGCGGCGGGGCATTGAAGGATATCGCCCCCACGATCCTCGCCCTGCTCGACATCCCCGCCCCCCCGGAAATGGAGGGAATCAACCTCCTCCAGTGCCCTTGACCGATGGTGCGAATGGAGAATTCTGAATGCAGAATGTGCAATACGTTCGCTCAGGTCGGACAGATGCAATGTTGGACTGAACTCGCGAAGCCCAGGCTCACCCCAACCTTGTATCTTACAATTGTGATGATTAGCTATCATCACATAAGGACCGGGAGAGCTTCTCCCCAACCTGGGCTCATCGAAGCCGTTCC
>JALHJD010000222.1 GCA_022837185.1 Desulfobacteraceae bacterium | reverse complement strand
GCGCTCCGGGAAAAAAAGGGGGTTTTCGTCACCCTGAACAAAAGGAAACAGCTCCGCGGCTGTATCGGCTGTCTCCGAGGGACGGAATCCATCGTTGAGGGCGTACGGCGGCATGCCCTCTATGCGGCATTCAATGATCACAGGTTCACCCCGGTGACCTTGGAGGAAGTTCCCGACCTGGAAATCGACATCAGCGTCCTGACCGATCCACTGCCCCTTGCCTATGAAAATCCGGACGACCTCAAACGGAAAATTCGTCCCGGGACCGACGGGGTTATTCTCCGGGACCCGTCGGGTCGCAGCGCCACTTTCCTCCCCCAGGTATGGGAACAGCTTCCCACCCCGGAACTGTTTCTCTGCCACCTCTGCCGCAAGGCCGGCCTGCCGGATGATGCCTGGTGCTGCCGCCGCCCGGAAATCCAGGTCTACCAGGTCCAGTATTTCAAAGAAAAAAAACTCTTCCCATGAAGGAAATCATTCTCCCGCCGCGGCTGACGCACCAACTGGTTGACATATACCGGGAAATGGAGTCCCGGTATGCCGCGACCGCCCGGGCAATCGGCCTGACCTGCACCGGCTGCCCGGACAATTGCTGCGACAGCTATTTTCTGCATTATACCTATGTCGAATGGGCCTACCTGTGGGCCGGACTGCGGACTCTCGACCAGGCGCGGCTGAACGCGGTTGTCAACCGGGCGAAACACTATAGCGAACAGCGCGGAGCCGTTCCGCCCGGCACTGAACCTCCCCCGCTCATGTGCCCCCTCAACGAGGAGGGCCGCTGCATCCTGTACGGCCACCGGCTGATGATCTGCCGGCTGCACGGCGTCCCGGCCATCATGACCCGCCCGGACGGCCGGACGCTTCGCTTTCCCGGCTGCTTCCGCTGCCAGCAGATCATGGAGGGGCGAAATGGTCCGGGCGGGGACCAGCCGTGCATGCAGCGGACCGATCTCCTGGCCCGGATGGCCGAACTGGAGTCTGAACTGCTGGACGGCAGGCGGCATGTATACCCCCGGGTCAGGCGCACCATCGCCGAGATGATTGCCGGCGGCCCTCCCCTGGTTGACAAACCCTTTTGCCAACGATAATTTCCCCCCATGGCAGAATCCATCCGACACATCGTTGCTTCCGTCCTCGCCGGCGGCCGGATTGACCGGGCGGCCGCGCTCCGCCTCACCGCGGAAGCCGACCCCCACCAGGTGTGGGAAGGAGCCGACCGCATCCGCCGCCATTTCAACGGCGCCCGCTTTTCGCTGTGCTCCATCATCAATGCCAGAAGCGGCGGCTGTTCGGAGGACTGCCACCCTGACCGCGCCCTCGCCGTGGCCGCCGAAATGGACCGCAACGGCGTTCACCGCCTGTCGCTGGTCACCAGCGGCCGGAGCGCAAATTCCGCCCTGCTCGACAGACTGGCGGAAATCTACCGGGAAATTGCCCGAACCACGCTGCTCAAGCTGTGCGGCTCCATGGGTCTGCTCACCGGGGACACGGCCCTGCGCCTCAAGGAAATGGGCGTCGTCCGTTATCATTGCAACCTGGAAGCCAGCAGCCGGTATTTTCCCCGGGTCTGCACCACCCACACCTGGAAGGAAAAGGTGGAAACTCTGCGGCTGGCCCGCGAGGCCGGTCTGTCCCTCTGCTCCGGCGGCATCATCGGCATGGGGGAAACCATGGCCGATCGGGTTGATCTTGCCCTGGAACTCCGGGAGCTTGGGGTTCGCTCCATTCCCATCAACATCCTCACTCCGATTCCCGGCACCCCGCTGGCCGGACACAAGCCGCTGCCGGTTGAGGAAGTCCTGACCACCATTGCCCTGTTCCGCTTCATCAACCCCGAAGGGATCATCCGCCTGGCCGGCGGCCGGCAGCAACTGGGCGCCGAACAATACCGCTGTTTCGCCGCCGGCGCCAACGGCGCCATGGTCGGCAACTTTCTCACCACGCCCGGCAGTTCCATCGAGGAAGATCTCCGCACCTTCACCGCCATGGGTTTTTCCTTTGCTTGACTTTGACCGCCGCCATATCTGGCACCCCTATACCTCGATGATCGACCCGCTCCCTGTCTATCCGGTCGAATCGGCTTCCGGGGTGCGCATCCGCCTCTCCGGCGGAGCGGAACTGGTCGACGGCATGTCCTCCTGGTGGGCGGCCATCCACGGCTACAATCATCCCGTCCTCAACTGCGCGGTCGCGGAACAGACCGCCACAATGGCCCATGTTATGTTCGGCGGCCTGACCCATCGCCCTGCCGTTGAACTCGCGGAATCCCTGGTCGCCCTGACCCCTGAACCGCTGACCAGGATTTTTTTCAGTGATTCTGGCTCGGTGGCCGTGGAAGTGGCCCTGAAAATGGCCCTGCAGTACTGGTATGCCCGGGGCCGGATGGAAAAATGCCGCCTGCTGACCATCCGCGGCGGCTACCACGGCGACACGTTCCATGCCATGTCGGTGTGCGATCCGGTCACCGGCATGCACCATATTTTCGGGCACGCCCTGCCCGGTCAGTTTTTTGCTCCGATGCCGCAATGCCGCTTCCACGATCAATGGGATGAGGCCGATATCAACGGGATGGCCCTGCTCATGGAACAGCATCACGGCCAGCTGGCAGCGGTCATCGTCGAGCCTGTCGTTCAGGGCGCCGGCGGCATGCGCTTCTATCATCCCCAATACCTCCGGCGGTTGCGCCAGCTCTGCGACCAGTACGACCTGCCGCTGATTTTTGACGAAATCGCCACCGGATTCGGCCGCAGCGGCAAGCTGTTCGCCGCAGACCATGCGGGCGTCTCCCCGGACATCATGTGCGTCGGCAAGGCATTGACCGGCGGGTATGTATCCCTGGCCGCCACGCTGACTACCGACAGGATCGCGGAAACCATCTCCGCCGCCCCCCCCGGGGTTTTCCTGCACGGTCCGACCTTCATGGCCAACCCCCTGGCCTGCTCAGTTGCCCGCGCCAGCCTGCAATTGCTCCTTGACTCCCCCTGGGAGGAAAAAACCGCGGCCATGGCGCAACAGCTCCGGAGCGAACTGGCTCCGGCCGCCGACCTGCCCGGGGTCGCGGAGGTCAGGGTCCTGGGGGCCATAGGCGTTGTTGAGATGGACGCCCTCATCGACGTGGCAAAACTACAGCGTTTCTTTGTCGAGCAGGGAGTCTGGATCAGGCCCTTCGCCAACCTGATCTACGTCATGCCTCCCTATATCATTGGGCCCGATGATCTGAGCAAATTGACCGCGGCCATGGTGGCCGGAGCGCAATTCATCGCCCGCTGAACAGACCACGCGGCGCCGCTGCCGCTTGCCCGTCGCCAACCGGCGACAGCCGAAACAACCGGAATTCAACATGATAGTGCATCGCACTCCATTTCTGTCCCCGCCGGGCGACAGGCAAGGGTGCCGACCGTCCCGTTTCCTGTGAAAAGCTGCTGATCTCATTCAATTATTTCTTTCTGGCACAAAAACTGCTTTGCAGATTGACCGAGGGGATGGCGCAATGCAGGCTTACAGCCGGAGGAGGTTACCGTGCCCGGAAAAATCGGAATGCTCTGCACAGCATTGCTGTCCGTTTGTTGTACGATTGCGCATCCGGCCTGCACCCCGATTCCCGCTTTTGTCGAAATGGATGCCGACAGGGACGGGACCCTTTCGCCGGTCGAGGCATCGGCGGCGGGCAGGTCGGCCCGGCTTTTTGCCAGGCTCGACCTCGACGGGGACCGGAAACTGAACCCCGACGAGTACAACCTTCTGACCCCTGGTCGGAGTTAACATAAATCCTGTTTCAGCAGGGCAGGGCCTTCACCCGCAGCAGGGCTCTCTCCTCCCCGGCTGAAGGCCGGCGAAAGGGGAGGCTGAACGTCTCCGCCGGAACCATTCAGCCTCCCTTTTGCTCCCTTGCCGCAACCACCATGGCTGAACAAGCAGAATTTTTTCTCTCATTATTCATCTCCACCCCTGTCTGCCCGCGTGCCCTTCTTCCCGCCGAACGCCCGGGACCTGCCCGGACGAGACGCCTTCACCCCGGAGAAGGGTGCCGCGGGCGCAATCCTTTCGGAGAACGGTCTTCCATTTCGTCCCGTAATTCCGCCTGACATCGAGAAAATACAGCATGTTTCGGCGGCGGCCGTGAATACTTCATTATGCAGATACGCAAAGAAGCCATGACAAAAGCCTTTTCTTCGTTGATTGCCCTGCTCCTGGCCGTGCTCCTGGCGCTTCCCTGTCCGGGCCGGGCGGAAAAAACGGAGAATCCGGAAACCGCCGCCACGATGACGTCGGACACCCTTGAAGAAAGAATAGAGGAGCTGCAGGGCCGGATCACCGCCTACACGGAGAGCGACGATGAGAAAACGGCGGAGGAAATCGGCATCTCGGCTGAAGAACTCAAAAAGCGAACGGAAATCCTTCAGGAACAGTTCATCTACCTCAACCGGCAGGTGACGGCCCGGAAAAAGAAGGAAAACCTGGACAATGAAAAAAAACTGCTGGAAGAGCATATCGCTTCCGGGGAGGCCCTCCGCCTTGAGACCGCACCCCCCTATCCCATCAACCTGTACGATACGTTTTTTGACCGCCTTGCGGAAAGTCTTCGCAAAAAAGAATCGACCGAACTGTCCCTGGCCATCGCCCGAAAGGCCCTGGCGAAATCACATGACAACGCCAGGGAGGCGGGCCGCAGGGTTCGGCAGCTCAGGGAAGAGCATGCGGGCGGCTCAGCCGCTGATCAACTGCCCCTTAACTGGGAGGCAACACTCCAGGTCATGCGGGAAGAGCTTGCCGGAGATATTGTCGCGTATCAGGAACTGGCGGTGGAGAACGCCCGACAGGAACTGGCGCTGGCGGATATGCGGCTCGATATCGACCGGCAGATTGTTGACCGCATCCGGGAACATCTCATCTTCACCCGGAATGAATATGAGAAGATCATTGCCGACATCGAGCTCAAGGAAAAGGAGTTGCAGGAAGCGAGCGACAGCCTGCTGAAGAAACTGCAGAAACATGAACTGCAGCTGCACAGTGCCCAACGGCAGGCGGAAAAAGCGGCCGGCGACAATGAAACTGCCGTGGCAACGGCGATCATCGCCGCTGCGGACGCCTGGCGCCAGGCCTATCAGAACAGACTGGAGAACAATGAAGCGACGCAGCAGTTACTGACCCTGCAGAAACGGCTGTGGGGGTACCGGTACGCCGTGCTCGGCGGTCATTATGAAGAGGAAGATCTGGCCGCCTGGCGGCAGGAAGACATGGCCGAGGGCGACAGACTGCAGACGCATCTCTCCCTGCCCCAGGAACTGCTGCGCGACCTGCTTCTACAGCAGGATGGACTGGAAGAAAAAATTAGCGGGGGAGATCTCCCTTCCGGGCAGAAACACGCCTGCCGGAACCATCTGGAGGCCCTCGCAGTTCATGTGGAGAGCCTGCGCGAGTACATCATCGCCCTGGGAGTCACCAATCAGTTGATCGGCCGTTTTCTGCACGAAGCCGACATGAGCCGGGAACAGGTGACTTTTGCAGAGATAGCCCGGCAAATTTCCCGCGCCGCGGCAGGGCTATGGTCCTTTGAAATCGTTGCCGTTGACGGATACAGCGTCACGCTGGGCAAAATTATCTCCGCCCTGGCCATATTTTTTGCCGGAATCGTCCTCAGCCGCAGATTGACCCGGAAAATTCAGACAAATCTGCATCACCACGGCAACATGAGCGAAAGCACCGCCGCCATTGCTGGAAAACTCATCCATTACCTCCTGCTCCTGATCATCATCCTCTTTGCCTTGCGGATCGTCAATATTCCGTTGACCGTCTTTGCCTATCTCGGCGGTGCCGTGGCAATCGGTGTCGGCTTCGGCGCCCAGAAACTGCTCAGCAATTTTATCAGTGGTTTTATCCTGATGGCCGAACAGCCCGTCAAGGTCGGCGACCTGGTCCAAATGAACGATCAACTGGGCCGGATTGAAAATATCGGGGTCAGGGCCACCATGGTCCGCACCTTTGCCAATATCAATATTCTGGTGCCCAACAGCTACTTCCTGGAAAACAACATCATCAACTGGACCCATAACGACAATCATGTCCGCCGCGAAATCAGGGTCGGGGTGGGCTACGACTCACCCGCGGACA
>JALHJD010000221.1 GCA_022837185.1 Desulfobacteraceae bacterium | reverse complement strand
AAGCCGGCATCCCAGCCTCCTTCGATGACAAGCTGTTCCTGTCCGGACGACGGCAGATTACCACTAATAAAAATATGTTCGGCATAATTTCCCCGGGCGACCATGATGATGGTCGACCCGTAGTAATAGGCCCTGTCCACCGCGGTGGCGAGACTGCTGCAGGGCTTTGAGGCGTCCGTGCCGCACGGCAGGTCGGGGCGCCCGTCGGGGGCCACATAGAGAACAGGATAACCGGCCGCTGCCAAGTGATGCTGCAGGAGCAGCGCGAGAGTCAACGAAAAAATTGAAATCTTCATGCCAACATCTCCCGATATCTTGCCAATGTGTGTTTACCGCCTCTAAATACAATAGCCGTATTTCACCCTGTCCGTACAGGAAAAATCACCCCGCGCCTGCCATCCCCGACCTCTTTTTCCGGGCGCACTTTTTTGCCAAAACTGTCTCCAATATTAGACACTCTCTTCCCTGGATAATACCATATCAGAAATATGCAAGGGAGACGGAAGCCCGGATGGTCCGGAACCTGTTCTGAACATTTCAGAAAAGGGATATGTACAGCCGGACCCATCATGAATACGGCCTCAATCCCCGCTTCCGAATTCCCGCCCCCCGGTCATAGAGAAATTGATTTCTCGTCTCTTATTGAGCAGAGTTCGGAAGCTTCGGAAGACGGTTCGGATCTCGAATCATCCGGCGCATTCCCCATGGACGAGGAGGATACGGCGGTCATGGGAGAGGAAGAACTCTTCACTGACGAGGAAACGGCCCGGGATGATGGCTACATGTCTTCCCCGGACCAGCCGGAGGAGAAGCCCCGGAGTCTGGAGGAAGAGATAGGAGGGGGGCTGCATAGACTGAATCCCCCTTTCCCCGCCCGAACTGCAAAAACCTGACCTCGCGACCATTGACCGCCTGACGGTCAGGGGAGGTTTTCCCGAGCCGTATCTGGCCGATTCGGATACCGAGGCGGATCGCTGGCGCCTGCAGTATGTTGACGGCCTGATACGATCCGACATCCTTGATTTTGAACGGGTGCACAGTCTGCGCAACATCGAACTCACCCTCGACCTGCTGCGCCGCCGGGTCGGTTCGCCGATTTCCTACTCATCGCTTGCGGCCGATGTCAATTGTTCTCCCAATACCATCAAAAGGTATATCGAAATCATGGAGGCCCTGTTCATTATTTTCAGGGTGACGCCCTATCACCGGAATATTGCCCGTTCCCTGCTTAAGGAACCCAAAATATACTTTTATGATACAGGAATGGTGAAGGGGGACGAGGGTCTGAAATTTGAAAACATGGCAGCGGTCTGTCTGCTCAAACACCTGAACGGTATTGAAGATTACGAGGGGAGGCGAACCCGGCTTCAGTATCTGCGGACCAAGGAAAAGAAAGAGGTTGATTTTGCCCTGTCAATTGAGGACAATCCTGCAACGCTCATCGAAACAAAGCTCTCCAGCCGCGAAATCAGTCCATCCTTGAGGTACTTTCACCGGAAATACAATCTGCCGGCCATACAGATTGTCAAAAACCTCAAACATGAACAGGTTGACAATGGGATTGAAATCCGCCGAACCGGAGACTATCTCAGCCAACTTAAGATGTAGAGATTCCACTTCTTCCCGTTCCCCATTCCCCCGCGCCCGGAGAAGCATCAGACGGATTTTACCGGACCTATCAGGCAAAAGATATTGACTTTTTTTCAGTCTGAATACAAAACAACCGCATGCGGGTTGAAAAAATATCCTTCCGCTTTGCAGGGGGTGACTGCCCTATTCCCTCGTTGCTGCTCACCGGGGCCGGACAGGGCGGCGAATCCGTGCCGGTTGCCTTATTGCATGATCTGCCCCTTAATTTTGCGAACAAATGAATCACAGTGAAGCAGATCTCCACACTGCATTTCGGGGTTCGGCCGGCGATTGTCGGTAAATACACCGGTCAGCTCCTGCTCATTTTTTCGCTCCTGTTCACCGTTCCACCGCTCTTCTGCCTGGTGGTCGGCGAGTACGGCCTTTTTGCGCCGTATGCCCTTGTGGCCGGCGGTTCCGGACTTGCCGGCTACCTTCTCCAGCGGATCAGGGCGCCCGAGGATATCCAGCACAACGAAACCCTGGTTATCTCGGCCCTGATTTTCATCACGGTCCCGCTGCTGGTCTCCGTGCCTTTTCTGCAGCCGGGAGTGAGCTGGATCGATGCTTTCTTCGAAGCCGTATCCGGCGTCACCACCACCGGGCTGTCCAATCTTCCCTCGGTGGAGCACCTTCCCAGAACCTTCCTGTTTGCGCGGGCCTGGCTGCAATGGATCGGCGGGCTGGGCTTCGTCGTTCTCAGCGTCGCCGTCCTGCTGCCCCACAGCAAGGCAACCCTGCAGCTCTTCAAGCAGAGCTGGGAGCAGGAAGGTTTGATCGCCAGCACCAAGGCCTATGCCCGCATTATTCTGCTGGTTTACCTGGCCCTTACCTTGATCGGCTTCCTCCTGCTCATGGTCCTCGGCGTGCCGTGGTTCGACTCGGCAGCCCATGTTCTCGCCGCGGTATCAACCGGCGGTTTTTCGTCCTACGACGACAGCCTGGCCGGACTGGGCAGCCGACCCGCCGAAACGGCCGTCATTATTCTTTCCCTTTCCGGCGCGTTTCCCCTGATTCTCTATTATCTTTTCTTTACCCAGGGTTGGCGGGAATTCACCGGCAATGTTGAAGTGAAGGGTCTTGCCTCGGCCGTCTGCCTCGCCGTCCTGGCGACCTCCGCGACACTCCTGGCGGTGGACGGCCTGCCCCTGCGGACGGCAGTCGAAGACGGCACCCTGCTCGCGCTCTCCGCCCAGACCACCACCGGGTTTTCCACCCTGCCCGTTGTCGGCCTCTCGGATCCGACAAAGTTCCTCCTCATCCTCTTCATGCTGATCGGCGGCAATGTCGGCTCCACGGCCGGAGGCATCAAGATTGTGCGGCTGCTCGTCATTCTCAGGCTGATCAGGTTCATGATCGTTCGCAGCGGGCTGCCGTCCGATGCGGTGATTTACCCGCGGCTGATGGGCAGGCGCCTTGAAAGCGTCGAGATAGTCCGCTGTTTTCTGCTGGTGTTCCTTTTTCTTCTGGTCATCGGGGTGTCATGGTTTATCTTCATCCTGATGGGATACCCCCTGCTCGATTCACTTTTCGAAGTCGTTTCCGCAACCTGTACGGTCGGCCTGTCGACGGGAATCAGTTCTCCTTCCCTGCCGGCCGCCCTCAAGAGCGTCCTCTGCATGGACATGCTCATGGGGCGGCTTGAAATCATCGCCTTTCTGGTCCTGTTGTATCCCCCGACCTGGTTCGCCAAAAAAAGAGGAGCATGAGCATGAGAATAGTTTTCGTCGGAACCAACAAGATTTCGTTGATCACGGCCCGGACGCTCAGCGAGGAAGGCCATGAGGTGGTCTTCATCGAAAGAAACAAGGAAAAAATCGATAAACTGTCGGATGAAATGGACTGCGGCTTCATTCTCGGCGACGGCACGGCGCCGGACATCCTCAAGGAAGTCGGCCCCAAACAGACCGATTTTCTCTTCTGCATGACGGACAACGACCGGGACAACATCATTGCCGGCCTGGTCGGCAGGTCGCTGGGCTTCAGCAAAGTTATCGTGAAAATTGAAGATCTTGCCTATGAACATATCTGTTCCGAGCTTGGCCTCAGGGATGTCATCGTCCCCACCAGCACCATCAGCCGGTATCTTGTCGACATGATCATGGGCAGGGATGCCACCGAATTGACCAGCGTGATCAGGGACGACGCCCGTTTTTTTACCTTTGTCGCCGGGGAGGAAGAGAACGATACAGCCGTCGGAGAGCTCGACCTGCCGAAAAAGGCGAAGATAATCTGTTATTACCGCGAAGACCGGTTCCACCTTGCCCAGCATGACACCCGCCTGGAAACCGGGGATGAGGTGGTTGTCCTCACCCACGTTGACATGCTGGAAGCGCTGCAGAAAAAATGGCCGCCCGGGAAAGGGAGCGGGGAGCAGGAAGTTGGAGATGAGACGGAGGAAGGGGGGAGGGGAAGCACCCGGTGATTATGTGGTAAAATTCAGCGTCCAGGAGAGAGCATGAGCACAAGGTCCGACCATTCGCGCACAGGGGAGAAGGTTTCGCCCATTTATTCCTTCATGGATGTGGTCGCCCGGGAGGCGGAGGAGTACGCTGCGGTTCATACCACCCCCATGTCCCCGCTCCTGGAGGAGATCGAACAATTCACCCTGACCCGGACGCCCTACCCCAGCATGCTCACCGGCCGGGTCCAGGGCCGCTTCCTGCAACTGGTCGTGCAGCTTTCCGGGGCGCGCGGCATAGTCGACATCGGCACGTTCACCGGCTACTCGGCCCTGGCCATGGCCGAGGCGCTCCCCCCGGACGGCAGAGTGATCACCATCGACCATAATCCGGAACACGCGCGGATCGCCCGGGACTTCTTCAACCGCAGCCCGGCGGGGAACAGGATCACCCAGCGCCTGGGCGAGGCCCTGGACATCCTCAAGACCCTGCCCGACGGACGGACCGACCTGGTCTTCATCGATGCCGACAAACGTAACTACGTCACCTACTACGAGGAATCCATGCGCATAGTGCGCGACGGCGGCCTGATCCTCGCCGACAACGCCCTGTGGTACGGCAGGATATTCGACCCCGGGGATGATGACAGCCGGGCCGTAGCCGCCTTCAATGACCGGGTGCTGGCCGACGATCGGGCCGAAAAGCTGTTTCTGACCATCCGCGACGGGATTTATCTGATCCGGAAGAGGGGAGCAGTTGGGAGTCGGCAGTCGGCAGTTG
>JALHJD010000220.1 GCA_022837185.1 Desulfobacteraceae bacterium | reverse complement strand
CGGGCATGATCGTTGCCGTGGCCAAACTGAAGGAAACCACCACCGGCGACACCCTGTGCGCCGAAGCGCATCCCATAGTCTTTGACCCTCTTGTTCCCCAGAATACGGTTATCACCTACGCGGTCACCTCCACCAAGGGGGATGAGGAAAAACTGTTTTCCTCCATTACCAGGATGCTTGATGAGGATCTCACCCTGAAGCTGACCCGCCAGCAGCAGACCCATGAAGTGTTGATATCCGGAATGGGCCAGGTTCACCTGGAGGTCATTGGTGACAAGTTGAAACGGAAGTTCGGGGTCGATCTCGAGTTGAAGGTTCCCAAGATTCCCTACCGGGAAACCATCAAGGGGAAGGCCAGGGTGCAGGGCAAGCATAAGAAGCAGAGCGGAGGCCGGGGACAGTTCGGGGACTGCTGGATTGAAATTGAGCCCCTTCCGCGCGGGGGCGGCTACGAGTTTGTTGACAAGATTGTGGGCGGCGTCATTCCCCAGCAGTATCGGCCCGCGGTGGACAAGGGCATCCAGGAGGCCATGGAGAAGGGGGTCATCGCCGGCTATCCGTTCGTCGATGTCAGGGTTTATCTGGTGGACGGTTCCTACCACACCGTTGACTCGTCGGAAATGGCCTTCAAGGTCGCCGGTTCCCTGGCATTCAAGAAGGCGGTCAATGACGCCAATCCGGTACTGCTGGAGCCGATCATGGAGGTGACCATCCAGGTGCCCAAGGAGCATGTCGGCGATGTCATGGGCGACCTCAACAGCCGGCGGGGCAAGGTGCTGGGAATGGACTCCACCGACAAGTACGAGGTGATCAGCGCCCATGTTCCCCAGAAGGAGATCATGCTGTACGCCCCGGATCTCACTTCCATGACAGGAGGCCGGGGAACGTTCCAGGTCAGGTTCTCCCACTATGAGGAGGTACCGGCTCACCTGACCGAAAAGATCATCGCCGAAGCCAAGCCTGAAGAGTAGGGGCAGTGACTGTTTCGAGCGAAACGTATACCTTCGGCGTTCTGACCCTGAGTGACAAGGGATCCAGGGGCGAGCGGGAGGACACCAGCGGTCCGCTGCTCTGCGAGATGCTTTGCCGGGAGGGGTACGTCCAGATCGACTATGCGGTGATTCCTGACCGACATGATCTGATTGTCGGTACTCTCCGGGACTGGGCGGACGAACGGGGCATTGATCTTATTCTGACCACGGGCGGTACAGGGGTGGCGCCATCGGATGTGACCCCGGAGGCGACCAGCGAGGTCGTTGAGCGCCAGATTCCGGGCATTGCCGAGGCCATGCGCCACGCGAGCCTGCAGAAGACGCCCAATGCCATGCTGTCAAGGGGAATAGCCGGTATCCGGGGCAACAGCCTGATCATCAATCTGCCGGGCAGCAGAAAGGCGGCCCGGGAAAACATCGAGGTGGTCCTGCCCGCCCTGCGCCATGCCCTGTACAAGATCAAAGGCGGCAGCCGGGACTGCGGCGCCGGCTGAGGCTCGGAGTTGGCAGTCATCAGTCAGCAGTCGGCAGCCTGGGAATTCCCGGCTGCGCCGGGGGGGAGGGGTACGGGGCTTTGAGTTTCGAGAGGTTGGGGTGAGTTCGAAACCCTAATAATTCCAAGCGGTTGTGTTGGGGTTCGTCAACTCTCCCCAACCTACGCTTGTCCTCTGTCCAGTGAAGCTGCAAACTTTTAACTGCCAACTGCCAACTGCCGACTCACGGCGCAGCCGTGCCGCTATTCAGCAATCCCCTTGATGGTGATCCGCCGGCTGTCGTTTTCGTCGGCTGCCTGCACCTCGCCGATCACATAGGGGGATTCTCCAAAAGCCCGGAACTGCTGCATCACGTCTTCAACTATCTCATCGTTGACCAGGGCCATCATGCCGATGCCCATGTTGAATGTGCGATACATCTCGGAGCCGGCAATTCCGCCGTTTTGTTGCAGGAAATCGAAGACGGGCGGGATCGGCCATGAACCGGGATCAATCATGGCCCTGCAGCCGGCGGGCAGAATCCTTGGCACGTTGTCGATGAATCCGCCGCCCGTATTGTGCACCAGCCCGTTTATCGCGTAGCTGCGCAGGGTCTTCAAAACCGGTTCCACATAAATCCGTGTCGGCCGCAGCAGCTCTTCCCCCAGACTGCTGCCGAATTCATCGATCTGATCGTCAACCGACAGGCCCATCTCCTCGAAACAGATTTTCCGTACCAGGGAGTACCCGTTGCTGTGCAGTCCGGATGAGGCCAAGCCGATGATCTTGTCACCAACCCGGATGTCGCTGCCGTCTATTATCTTGTTCCGATCGGCAATGCCGACGGCAAAACCGGCTATGTCATAATCGCCGTGCTGGTACAGCCCTGGCATTTCAGCGGTTTCCCCGCCGATCAGGGCGCAGCCGGCTATCTTGCAGCCACGGGCGATACCTGTGACCACATCGGTGGCTACTTCGAGATCCAGTTTGCTGATTGAGAAATAGTCGAGAAAAAAAAGCGGCCTGGCCCCGCAGACCACGATATCATTGACGCACATGGCCACCAGGTCGATACCAATGGTATCGTGACGGTCGCACAGCTTGGCCACGGTGAGCTTGGTGCCGACGCCATCGGTGGAAGCGGTGAGGACAGGGTCTTCAATGCCCATATTGCCAATGGCGAACAGACCTGAAAAACCCCCGATATCGGTCAGGACGCCTCTGGTTTGTGTCGTGGCGACGATACTTTTGATACGCTGGACAAATTCGTTGCCCTTATCAATGTCGACACCTGCCTCTGCATACCGGGATGAAGGTGGTTCTGTCATGGATGATGATATCAGGTTAAGGATTGTCGGTTCAGGGGAGGCAGCGGGAATAGTCAGGCGCGGTATTTCGTTGCAATACCGTAATACAGTCAACTTGTCGGAGCATGTGTGCGAGGTTGTCGAGGTTGCAATATCGCAAACCTGATATTGCTTGCTAATTGTACTCGGATCGGCAAAACAGCCGTCTTTGTCGCGCAGGCCTTCCCACCTGTGAAATTAAACGTAAAAATTAGTTTTTTTTTTTATTATTGTCAATCCATTTGTCGGAGATATTGCAGCCCGTCAACCCTTTTGTTACGTTGTCAGGCATGAAACTTTTTATCATCCTGATTGGTCTCATCCTGGTCCTCGAAGGACTGCCGTACGCAGCTTTTCCCGAGGCAATGCAGCGCTGGCTGCAGCAACTGACGCAGATTCCTCCGGCGCAGCTCCGTGTTGTCGGACTGGCGGCCATGATCTGCGGTTTTGTTGTTTTACTTTTTGCCCGGCACTCAGGGCTTTTGCAATAGCTTTTTCCGTCATTGTCTGCTAATTTCTCCAGTTTCTGCTGCTGGCTGTAACCGATCCCGAGTCCACCCCGTCTTGAGAAACAGTTCCATGGAAAAATCACCCAAACGTGAAATGATCGGCAGTGAGGGAAAGGTGCTGTTGGATACCCTGCGGCGCCTGCACCGGAGAAAAGCAGTCGACAATATAGTCAAGCTGGTGCGGAAGACCCATCCCGCCGACCTCGCCTGGGTGTTTCGATCGCTGAACCCCATCGAACAGAAGGACATTTTCCAGATTATCGCCCAGACCGAAAGTGTTGCGGATTTCCTCAGCGAGCTGGACGAATCCATCATGGTAGAGCTGGTTGAAGGATTCTCCCCCAAGTATCTGGCCAAGGTGGTCACCAGCATGGCCTCCGATGACGCCGTCGACCTCCTCGAAGCCCTGCCGGACGGACTTGCCCGTGAAATTCAGACCCACATGGAGGCGGCGGACCGGATCGAGGTAGCGGAACTGCTCAAGTACCATCCGGAAACGGCCGGCGGTCTCATGTCTCCGGATTTCATGTACCTGGACGAGGACCTGACGGTCGAGGAGGCTATCAGGAAGGTTCAGAAGCGGAGCGAAGACAAGGAGATGGTGTTCTACCTCTACATCACCCACGGTGAGGGTCAGCTTGCCGGGGTCCTGTCCCTGCGGGAGTTGATACTTCAGCCGATGCACCGGCAGTTGAAAAATATCATGAACACCAATGTCATTTCCGTGACCACCGACACGGATCAGAAGGAGGTGGCGCACCTGGTCTCCCAGTACAACCTCCTGGCCCTGCCGGTTGTGGACGCGACCTTCAAGCTGGTGGGTATCATCACGGTTGACGACGTGATCGATGTCATCCGCGATGAAGCCACAGAGGATTTTCTGCAGATGGCCGGCGCCGGCAAGGACCAGGAAATCCTTTTCAAATCCACCGCCCAGAGTGCCTTCATCAGGGCACCCTGGCTTTCGGCTTCATGGCTGGGCGGCATTGCCGCCATGTTCATTATTACCTCCTTTGAAGGAGAGCTGATGAAGACCCTGGCGCTGGCTTCCTTCATCCCCATCGTCATCGGCATGGGGGGCAACATCGCCACCCAGTCCTCAACCATTGTGGTGCGCGGCCTGGCCACCGGCCGGGTCAACGTGGAGGATTTAATCAAGATCGTTTTCAAGGAGTTCAAAGTGGGATTGATCCTGGGGACGGTGTTTGGTCTGCTGCTGGGCCTCCTCGCCTGGCTCGGACATACCGAAACGGCCCGCCTCGGTCTGGTCGTCGGCTTTGCCGTGTTTTTTGTCATGACCATGGCCGCCACCGTCGGCACCCTGGTGCCGTTGGTGCTCAAGCGCCTGAAGATCGACGCTGCGGTTGCCACCGGGCCGTTTGTGACGACGTCCATTGATATTCTTGGGGTGTACATGTTTTTCATGGTGGCGCGGATGCTGCTCGATATCTGAACCGATTTGGGACCCGGCTGACGGGGCGGCTTTTTTGCCGCGTCAAGGGCGTGCACATCGCGACTAGGGAAAATGGATGAACAGAACGACAGAACCCTCCGACGC
>JALHJD010000219.1:5465-7661 GCA_022837185.1 Desulfobacteraceae bacterium | reverse complement strand
CCTCATTGCGCCGCGGATAGGAAAGCAGGTCCGGCTCATCGATTCGTCCATCGAAATGGCCTCCTTTGTCTGCGATTTTCTTGACCGCGATCCGGCCATGAAGGAACGTCTTTGCAACAGCGGCAAAAGCAGCCGGTTTTACGTGTCGGATACCACGGAAGCCATAGAACAGATGGCCGCCAGAATATTCGGCCGGCCCGTAAAACTTCACACCGTGTGATCATGTCGAACTTTCTGCACAAATCAACAGTCCTGATTCCCTTCGCGGCCCTGGCCGCCCTGGCGTTTCTCCTCATCTGCGCTCCCCTGCGGGCTGCAGCAGCCTCTTCCGCCGGGTCCTCTCCGGAAGCCCGGGCCGCGGCCCTGCAGGATTTCTACCGCGGCCTGACCAGCCTGACCTTCGACTTCAGCCAGATGACCTTCAGCGGCGGCCGGGAGCGGACCGGAAAGGGCAACGCCGTCTTTTACAAAGGCCCGGCCCCGGCCGCGAAGACCGGGCAGGACCACGGCCGAGGCAAGTGGATCGGCATTATGCGCTGGAACTACACCGAGCCCGACAATCAGGTCATCATCAATGACGGGGAGACCCTTTCCATTTACACAGCCAAAGACAAGCAGTTGATCAGGACCCCCGCCGGGGAACTCGAGTCCGATATCACGTATGCCTTCTTTGCGGGGGCCAGGGCGCTGCTGGACGACTTTGAAGCGGGTGAAGCGAGCGGCGATCCGCTGCACCCCGCCGCCGGCGATCTGCGAACGCTGCTGCTGGTCCCCCGCCAACCGCATAACCAGATCAAAACCATCCAGGTCTGGTTCGATGCCGCCAGCATCATCCGCCACTTCCGCATTGAGGATCATTTCGGCGCGACCACGGACCTGCGTTTCGACAACATCGAATACAACTCCCTTCCTCCGTACGACCCGAAACAGGTGGAAATGATCATTTCCCTGCAGGTCCCGCCGGATACGGAAATCATCACGCAGTAGTTCCGTGCGGATTGCTCTCGTTTCCATGCCCTGGGCGATTTTCAACCGTCCTTCCATCCAGTTGGGGACCCTGAAGGCCTTTCTGCGGGAGGGGGAGGAAAACGTCGCGGTCAGAACCCTCCACCCCTATCTGGATGCGGCCCTGAGCATCGGCCCCGACTCCTATCGTACTGTGTGCGCCAACGGCTGGGCCGGCGAAGCCCTGTTTGCCGGCCTGCTTTTCCCCGAACGATACGACCGGGCCGCGGAAGTGTTCCACCGCAGCCTGGGGAAAAAAGTCTCCCGCAGCCTCCCGCCCTTCGATATGCTCACCGCCCGTCTCGACCGGCAGCTTGACGACTGGCTGGCACGGCATGACTTTTCGGACTGCGCCCTGGCCGGCTTTTCGGTCTGTTTCAACCAACTGGCCGCCAGCCTGCTGGCCGCCGCCCGCCTGAAAAAAATCAACCCCGGCCTGCCCGTTGTTTTCGGCGGCTCTTCCTGCGCCCCGGATCTTGCCCCCGCCCTGCTGGAGGTTTTTCCCCAGATTGACTATGTCATTGCCGGCGAGGGGGAAACCCCCCTGTCCGGTCTCTGCCGGTTTCTTGCCGGCCGGGCCGGCAGTCCGGGAAACGGGGTGTTCCGGCGGACAGGCAAGACTGTTGAACTGCCGGCCGCTTACCGGCCCGGCTGCTGCCAGATCGCCGATCCGGACCAACTGCCCCTGCCCGATTACGACGACTATTTCAACGAACTGCGCTCATCTGGGCTCAATGTCATTCCCGGCCTGCCCGTTGAATTTTCGCGGGGCTGCTGGTGGAACAAATGCGCCTTCTGCAATCTCAACCTGCAGTGGCGCGGCTATCGGTCCAAAAGCAGCCGGCGCATGCTCGACGAGGTGGAACATCTGCGCAACCGGCACCGGTGCCTCGATTTCTTTTTCACCGACAATTGCCTCCCGCCGGCCGAGGCGCGCCGCTTTTTTTCCACCCTCGCCCGCAGCGATATGGATCTGCACTTTTTCGGAGAAATCCGTCCCCTGCGCAAACCAGATGATTACGCCCTGTACAGGCGGGGCGGCCTCAATTCCGTCCAGGTGGGCATCGAAGCCTTTTCCGATTCCCTGCTGCAAAAAATGAACAAAGGGGTCACGGCCATGGACAATATCGCCGCCTTGAAATACTGCGCCGAGAACAACATCCGCCTGGACGGCAACCTGATCCTTGAGTT
>JALHJD010000219.1:513-5455 GCA_022837185.1 Desulfobacteraceae bacterium | reverse complement strand
CCTTGAGTTCCCGGCCAGCTCCGAACAGGAGGTCGAGGAAACCCTGCACTGCCTGGATTTCGTCCTCCCCTTTCAACCCCTGAAGGCCGCCGCTTTCTTTCTCGGCCACTCCAGTCCGATCTGGTGCCGTCCCGCCGAGTATGAAATCAGGGCCATCCATCCCCATCCCTTCAACCGCATGCTCTATCCGGAAAATATTCTTGCCCGGCTGCGGATGCTTGTTGAATACGGCATCGGCGAACGGCGGCATCAGAAAGCACTATGGCGGCCGGTGCGAAAAAAAATGAAGGCCTGGGAAGCGTTTCACCGGGGGAGAAGGAGCAGCCCCCCGCCCCTCACCTACCGCGAGGGCGGCGACTTTATCATCATCAGGCAGGAGCGGCCCGGCGGCCAGCCGGTGCTGCACCATCGTCTCAATGGTCCCTCGCGGGCCGTCTACCTTGCCTGCCGCCGGCCGATCCCGAAAAAAGACCTGCTCCGCCATTGTCCTTCGGTCACCGACAAGCAGCTCGATGCCTTCCTCGACGACCTGGAGAGCAAACGCCTTCTTTTCCGAAGCAGCGACCGGGTTCTTGCCCTTGCGGTGAGACAGCCCCATACGCTATAATCCCGCCCATCACCCGGGTGCCTTTTTCCGGCCCGGACACTGTACCGTCATTATTTTTCCGGGGAACGACAAGCCATGAGCGAAGAACGATTCGAGGATTTATTCAACGACAGGAAAATCAGCGCCGCCAGACTGAAGCCGGGCGACCGCATCGATGCGGTGGTCGCCGGCATCAGCGGTGAAAACATATTCCTGGACATCGGCGGCAAAAGCGAGGGAGTGATGGCGGCCGCCGAGGTGCGGAATGAGCAGGGGGAGATCGAGGTCAGACCCGGAGACACCGTCTCCGTGTTTCTGCTGGCCACCCGGCGCGGAGAAATGATTTTCACGACCCGGCTCGGCTCGGGCCAGGCTTCCCTGGAGGAGCTTGAACAGGCCTTTCACTCCGGCATCCCGGTGGAGGGCCGTGTTACCGAGGAAATAAAGGGCGGTTTTGCCGTCATCGTCGCCGGCCAGCGGGGATTCTGTCCCTACTCGCAAATGGACATCCGGCGGATCGAGCAGCCGGAGACCTATCTGAACAACACCTATCGCTTTAAAATCATTGAATTCAGCGGTCAGGGCCGGAATATGATCCTCTCGGCCAGGGCCGTCCTCGAAGAGGAGCGCCAACTGCAGCGGGAGCAGCTCATGCAGACCATGTCGGAGGGCGACCGGGTTCGCGGCACCGTCACTTCGCTTCGGGAGTTCGGGGCTTTTGTCGATCTCGGAGGGGTGGACGGCCTGATTCCGGCCTCCGAGTTGTCCTGGGGACGGGTGGAGCGCGTCGAGGACGTGCTGACCACCGGCCAGGAGGTTGAGGTGATTGTCAACAAAATCGACTGGGAGAACGACCGCATCACCCTCAGCCTCAAGGAAACGGTGGAAAGTCCCTGGAGCAGGGCCGCGGAAAAGTTTCCGCCCGGCTCAATCCACCGGGGCCGGGTATCCCGTCTCACCCCGTTCGGTGCCTTTGTCACCCTCGCTGCCGGGGTTGACGGCCTGCTGCACATTTCCAAGCTCGGCGCCGGCCGCCGGATAAACCACCCGCGGGAAGTCCTCGATGCCGGTCAGGAAATCACCGTCCGGGTCGAATCCATCGATCCCGAACAGCAGAGGATAGCGCTGGCGCCCGAAGACGACGCCTCCGGCGGGGAGGAGGAGGCCATGGCCCGCAAGCGCCTGTCCCGTGAACGGCCGCAATCCCTCGGCACCCTGGGCGACCTGCTGAGCGCCGGCATGAAGAAGAAGAAATAGGAAGCGGGAAGCGAGGAGCAGAGAGCGCACGACTGCAAACTGCCGACTGCTGGCTGCCAGCTTTCCGGCGCAGCCGGTTGAAATTGTTGGGGTTCCCAGGCTCATCCCTACCTACGACCCCATGAACAACACCGATATATCAGGCAGATAGGTCGCAGTCCCGTAGGTTGGAGTGAGCTCGCGAACTCCAACAATTCTCGCGGTTTTGTGTCGGGGTTCGCAAGCTCACCCCGACCTACGGCGGATTGGAAGCAAAACCTCGCACTTCAACCCTCTCACCCCCGGCGCCAGCCGGGCAGCTCCAGACTGCAAACTGCCGACTGCTGGCTGCCAACTTTCCTCATCCCGTCCGCCCCTGCTGCCGAACCACTTCAAACATGACGATTCCGGCGGCGACGGAGACGTTGAGGGAATCAAACTCTCCCTCCATGGGGATGGTAATGAGCTGATCGCACTGTTTGCGAACCAGGGGACGAATCCCTTTGCCCTCGCTGCCGATGACCAGACAGACCGGGACGCGCAGATCCGCCGCGTAAACCGGCAAGGCCGATTGATCCGGCACCGCGCCGAAAATCCAGAACCCCTTCCGGCGCACCTCTTTCAACGATTCGGCCAGATTGGCCACCTGGCTGATTTGAAGCTGACTGACGGCTCCGGCCGATGTCCCGGCCACCGTGCCGGAAAGGGGCGCGCTCCGTTCCCTGGTCATGACCGCCGCCATGAACCCGGCGGCCACGGCGGAACGAAAAATCGCTCCCAGGTTGCGGGGGTCCTGAATGGAGTCCAGGGCGAGAAGGCGCGGGAAAGCTCCGCTTGCCGAAGCCATGGCGTTGTCCAGCAGGTCGTCGAGGGACATGAGACGGGCCTCGGTCTGGCGGGCGGCGACACCCTGGTGCCTTTGCCGGGCGGAAACACCGAGCCTGCCCGGGTCGACAAAGCGGAGACGGATCTGGTTGGCGCGGGCCAGTTCAATGATTTCCTGGTACTTCGGCCCGGCCTTGCCCCGTTGCACAAGCACTTCACTGATACCCCGGGGATTGCGGGCAAGGGCCTCCCGCACCGGGTTCAGCCCCCAGATTATTCCGGCTGCCTCGAGCCCGCTTTCCCGGTCCGGCGCAGTTCGCTGCGCCGGCTGGTGCCTCGCGTACTTCTTCATTGCGCCATCACTTCCCGGCCGGACGGGGGGGTCCATGGCCGGCCCGGCAAAACAGCCGGACGAGGGCGGGCGGTCCGGACAACCGATTCGGCGGCGTTCGCAGCCACCATTGTCAGAACTCCGTCCGCACAGGCAGACCGGAGAGCGAACGGCGCCGGCGGCAGCGTTCGGCCACGACAATGGCCCGCAGGCAATCCACCGCATCGGTCAAACGGTCATTGATGATCAGGTAATCGTATTGATCCATGAACTGCATCTCCCGGCGGGCGTTTTCCAGGCGCAGGCCAATGGCCGACCCGGACTCGGTCCCCCGCTTGCGCAGCCTGGCCTCGAGTTCGGCGGGAGAGGGGGGAGCGATAAAGATCAGAACCGGGGCCGATGTCTTTCGCACCTGCATGGCCCCCTGCACGTCGATGTCAAGTACGACGTCCTTGCCGGCGCCCAGCAGGCGCTCCACCTGCTCCCTGCCGGTGCCGTAGAGATTGCCATGGACTTCGGCCCATTCAAGGAAGCCGGAGGGGTGCCGGGAACGGATCTCCGCAAAGGCCTCCCGGCTGATGAAATGGTAGTCGCGCCCGTCCCGTTCCCCCGGCCGGGGCGCTCTGGTGGTGCAGGACACCGAAAAGACCAGGCCGGGCAGCTCGGCCATCACCTTTTTCAGAATGGTTGTCTTGCCGCCGCCCGACGGAGCCGAAACGACGAACAGTATGCCCCCGCCCAACCCGCTCTCCCGCTCTACTCCTTGCCGCTCCCGGCAGGCATCCTGCCCGGGTTGCTCTGTTCCTCGGCCAGCAGGGCAAATCGCTGGCTGATCGTTTCCGGCTGGACCGAGGAGAGGATCAGGTGGCCGGTATCGAGGAGGATAATGGCCCTGGTCCGCCGTCCTTCGGTCACATCGATGAGTTTTTTTTCCTTGCGGGCCTCCTCTTTTAATTTTCTGATGGGAGAGGAACCCGGATTGACAACCGCCAGTATTCGATTGATCTTCACCGCGTTGCCGAAACCTACATTAATGAGCCTGCTGTCCATCTTTCCCCCGACTCCCGAACAACTCCTCAGAGTCATTCAATATTCTGAACCTGTTCACGCATTTTCTCAATTTCGTTTTTCAGCTCCACCGCCAGGTGGGCCGTTTCTGCGCTGGAAACCTTTGAGGCAATCGTGTTGACCTCCCGCAGAAATTCCTGCAGCAAAAAATCCAGGCGCCGACCGATTGGTTCGGTACTGTCCAGGAAGGCGGCGAACTGGGAAATATGGCTCCGCAGCCGGACCAGTTCCTCCGTCACGTCGGCCTTGTCCGCCATGATGGCCGCTTCCTGGGTCAGGCGGACAGGATCGATGTCCAGGCCCGCCAACAGGTTGTCGAACCGCTCCCACAATTCCTTCTGCCGTGCCTTGACGATTTCCGGCAGCCTGGCGGCAAGTCTGTCAAGGCAGCCGGAAAAATCCTCGAGGCGGTCCAGCAGCTCCTCCTTGAGGGCTTTTCCCTCCTGTTCCCTCATCAGGCAGCACTCATTGATGGCGATGTCCAGAGCTCCGCAGAGGACCTTCCACTCCCGGTCAAAATCAGGATTCTGCTCCTCCCGGTCAATGATGTCGCCGAAAGTGAGCATATGGTCCAGTTCTATCTGCGAGGCAATGTTCAGCTCGGATCGCAACTTCATCAGGCAGGAGTGATATTGACGGGCAAGGTCGGTATTCAGGGACAACAGAGGGACTGTGCCGGTATTGCCCGCCGGCTGAAGGGTGACGTCCACCCTGCCGCGGGCATGATTGGAGGCGATGATCTTCCGCACCCGGTCCTCGAGAGCGCCAAACGCCCTGGGCAGGGTGATCCGCTGGTCCAGGTAGCGGTGATTGACGGTCCGTACCTCGGCGATCCATGTCCGATCACCGAAGGTCATTTCTCCCCGGCCGAAACCGGTCATGCTTCTTGGCCGCAT